>RFHZ01000278.1 GCA_003696125.1 Nitrospinota bacterium | reverse complement strand
GGCGGTACGCCTGGTGGCGGATGCGGTGCTGCGGGCGCGCTCTGGAATCAAAGATCCACGCCGGCCGATCGGGTCGTTCATCTTCCTGGGACCGACCGGAGTGGGAAAGACCGAGCTGGCCAAGACGCTTGCCGAAGCGCTCTTCGATACGGAAGAGAACATGGTGCGGATCGATATGAGCGAGTACATGGAAAAGCATACCGTCTCCCGGCTGATCGGTGCCCCTCCCGGGTACGTCGGGTACGAGGAAGGGGGACAGTTGACCGAAGCGGTACGGCGTAAGCCGTACTCGGTCATCCTCTTTGATGAGATCGAGAAGGCGCACTACGACGTCTTTAACGTCCTCCTCCAGATCCTGGACGATGGGAGGTTGACCGACGCGCATGGCCGGACCGTCGATTTCAAGAACACGGTGATCATCATGACCTCCAACATCGGCTCCCACTACCTCCTGGAAGGGGTGACCGAGTGGGGGGAGATTAAGGAAGAGGCACGCGCAGCGGTCATGCGAGAGCTGCGACAGCAGTTCCGTCCCGAGTTCTTAAACCGGGTCGATGAGATCGTCCTCTTCAAGCCGTTGACCCTGGAGGAGATCAAGCGGATCGTGGATCTGATGACGGCTGAGATTCGCAAACGACTCGCGGATCGCAACGTCCAACTGGAGCTGAGCGAAGCGGCACGAGAGTTCATCGCCCGGGAAGGGTTTGACCCGGTGTATGGAGCCAGACCGCTGCGACGGTTCCTGCAGCGTGAGCTCGAGACCCGGATCGCCCGGGCCCTGATCGCCGGGAAGGTGCTGGAAGGAGCGACCATCCACGTCGATGTGCGTGATGGAAGCCTGGCCGTCTCTATCGAGCAGCCAGGGCCGGTAGCGACAGGGGAGGCCTAAGGCAGGGAGCTGCACCCGGGGTGCAGCTCCTCTTTGTAGAAAGGAGGAGGGGGAGTGTTTCCGGTTAAAGATACGATCCCGAGCCGTACCCCACCCATCATGCTCTGGATGATCATCGGAGCAAATACGCTGGTCTTCCTCTATGAGCTGGGGATGAGCCAGCCTGAACTGGAGACCTTTTTCTACTACTTCGGGTTGGTACCGGCTCGGTACACGCATCCTGATTGGGCCCTCTTCATGGGCTTCCCGATCGACGATTACTGGCCGTTCCTCACCAGCATGTTTTTGCATGGCGGGTGGGTCCATTTCCTCGGGAACATGTGGACCCTCTGGATCTTTGGGGACAACGTGGAAGATCGGATGGGACCGCTGCGCTTCCTGCTCTTCTACCTGCTGTGTGGGATCGCTGCCGGGGTGGTGCACTGGATGACCAATCCCCACTCGACCGTCCCCACGGTAGGGGCATCCGGGGCCATTGCCGGGGTCATGGGCGCCTACTTTGTGCTCTACCCCACGGCCCGGATCATTACGGTGATGCCGATCCTCTTCTTCCCCTTGTTTTTCGAGCTGCCGGCTGTGCTCTACCTGGCTATCTGGTTCTACAGCCAGTTCTTCAGCGGTGTGCTCTCCCTGGTCGGACCGGGACAGGTAGGGGGCATTGCCTGGTGGGCACACATCGGGGGATTCGTGGCCGGCATCATCCTGCGTTTCCTCTTTGTCCAGCGCCGGCGTCCCTTGCAGCACGATGAGTATGGGATGGAGCGAGCCTTTATGCGCTGGTAGTCTCTTAGGCTCTGAACACTCAAAGAAGGAGGTATACAGATGGGCATACTGGATATTTTCTGGGTATTTTTCATGATCTCTGCTCTCCAGCCGATTCTACGGCAGAAGATGCTGGAGGCAGCCCGGTACCGGTTGATTTCTCGCATCGAGCGCCAGCGCGGTTCGCGGGTCATCTTGCTGATCCATCGCCAGGAGACCATGAGCCTGCTGGGTTTCCCGGTGTTTCGTTACATCGATGTCCACGATTCAGAAGAGGTGCTCCGTGCCATCCAGATGACGGATAAGGATGTGCCGATCGACCTGGTACTGCACACGCCAGGAGGACTGGTACTGGCCGCATTGCAGATCGCCCGGGCCATTCATGATCATCCGGCCAAGGTCACCGTCTTTGTCCCGCACTATGCCATGTCTGGAGGAACCCTGATCTCGCTGGCGGCCGATGAGATCGTCATGTGCAAGCATTCGGTGTTGGGACCGGTAGACCCGCAGTTAGGGCAGTACCCGGCGGCTTCTGTCCTCAAGGTGCTGGAGAAGAAACCGCTGGCCGAGATCGACGATCAGACCCTGATTCTGGCCGATCAGGCGGGCAAGGCGATCGATCAGGTCCGGCAGAGCGTGCTGGAACTCCTCTCCGATCGGTACCCGCCGGAAAAAGCGGAGGAACTGGCCCGCCTCCTGTCCGAAGGGACCTGGACGCATGACTATCCGATCACTTTCCGCAAGGCACAGGAGCTGGGTCTGCCGGTCTCTTCGGAGATGCCGAACGAGGTGCTCCAGTTGATGCAGCTCTTCCCGCAGCCGGTGCGCCGTCTCCCCTCGGTCGAGTACCTGCCGGTACCCCGACGTTCGCGAGAACCGCAGGCCAACCACTAGGAGGAGAGCGCGCCGGGCTGCATCCACGGGAGGTAAGGAGGTGAAGGAGGACGTGGGATCGGAAAAGGAGCGCAAACGCTACCTGGAGATGGTGCAGCGTCATCTGCGGAGACTATACAACTTTGTGCGTCGAGAGCTGGCCTACTTCCAGGCCACCGGCGAACTCCTGCCCGGAGAGCTCACGCCGCAGGAGGTGATCGATGCGGTGGTGAT
>RFHZ01000277.1 GCA_003696125.1 Nitrospinota bacterium | reverse complement strand
GGTCTCCCGGCTCCGGGGGAAGCCGGGAGACCACTTCGTATTTGAGGCCATAACGATGGGGATCCGCTGTGGCTATTGCTCCTGCCCCGTCCTGTATGGCCCAGGGCAATCCTTTAATCTGCTCTACCCGATATGCTCCAAAGAGTACCCGTGTTTCCAGCCGGGACAGGGTAAACCGTTGCCGAAGCTCTGTTCCGCGCGATCCGGGAGGGGAGAGGAGGATGCGATCCTGAACATCGGCCACAAACCATCGTACCGGTGATTCTACCGCATGCCACCTCCCCCGGCTGTATCGGTCAAACACCCGTCCCCGCCAGCGGAGAGAGGAGGCAAAGGGAGCAGGGGGAGAAGCAGGGATCTCGACCCACATGACCACTTCTGGACTCTCCAGGATGGAGGCGATGTCGTTGAGGTCGACCGTCTCCGAAAATCCGCTGATCGCCAATCCTCTTGCCACCTGCCCCTGCCATATCCCGGCTCCCAGCCGGGGAACCAGGACAAAGAAGAGGAGGGTAAACCCCCATACGAGTAAGGGCACCAGGGCAAAGAGAGGACGGAGGCTCCCACCAGCAGACGGTCTGGGAGGGGGGGAAACAACCTGCTCAGCCCCTGTTTCCTGTCGAAAATGGAGGAGGAGCAGAGCCCAGACTCCACACACCATGTACCAGAGGAAGGCCAAACCGAAGAAGAGCTCACTGGAGATGACGGCGGCGACAAGCATCAAGATCAGGCTGAGGAGGTAGAGGTAAAAGTAGTCGGTGGTGCTCTTGGGTTGGAAGTTTTTAATCAAGAGCACCAGGATCAGAAAGTGGGCGAGGCTGAGCAGGAAAGAGCCGGAGAGGAAGAAGAGTTCAAGGAGGGCCCAGAGGAGGGCCAAGAGGGTGAGCAGTGTACTGCTCCATGGACCTAAGACGAAGCGCTTCTCTCTTTCGACCAGTTTCCAGCTAAGCGGGAGGAGGATCAGGGCCAGCAGGAGGTAGAGGGGAGATCCTTCCGCCAGGGCCAGCGTGAAGATCGCGCTCAAAATAAGGAGAGAAGAGATCGAGTCCAAAAGACTCGGCCATGTTCGCAACTCACCCTGATACACGGTTGTCTAAAAGAAGGGACAGGTCTAGAATGCTGCGTTCTTAGTTCTCTAAGAAGCTTCTGAGTTTTTGGCTTCGCGTAGGATGGCGCAGCTTTTTCAATGCCTTTGCTTCAATCTGCCGGATCCGCTCCCGGCTCAACTGAAACCCCTGGCCGATCTCCTCCAGGGTATGAATCGATTCCCCGCCGATGCCGAAGCGCATCTTTATCACCTTTTCTTCCCGGGGGGAGAGGGTGGTCAGGATCTTACAGATATGCTCGGCCAGATCCTGGTCACTGACCACTTCAAAGGGAGAAGAGAAGCTGGTATCTTCGATAAAATCCCCTAGCTGGCTGTCTCCATCTCCCACCGGTGTCTCCAGGGAAATCGGTTTTTTCACGATACTCAAAATCTCTCGGACCTTAGACAGGGGGAGGTCCATTTCCCGGGCAATCTCTTCCGGAGTCGGTTTGCGGCCGATCTGCTGGAGCAGATAGTGGGAAACCCGATTCAGTTTGCTGATCGTTTCGGTCATGTGTACCGGGATACGCACGGTGCGTACCTGTTCGGCGATGGCCCGGGCAATCGCCTGCCTGATCCACCAACTGGCGTAGGTACTGAATTTGTAGCCACGTTTGTGGTCAAACTTCTCTACCGCCTTCATCAGCCCGATATTCCCCTCCTGGATCAGGTCCAGCAAGGGGAGTCCCCGATTCACATATTTCTTGGCGATACTCACCACCAGCCGCAGATTGGCCTGGACCATCTCCTTCTTGGCTTCCTCTACC
>RFHZ01000276.1 GCA_003696125.1 Nitrospinota bacterium | reverse complement strand
GGTAGAGGACGCGCTCAATGCCACCAAGGCCGCGGTTGAGGAAGGGATCGTTCCTGGTGGTGGCGTCGCCTTTATCCGGGCCATCCCGGCTCTGGAAAACCTCAAGCTGGAGGGTGACCAGCAGATCGGGGTAGGCATCATCAAGCGAGCCCTGGAAGAACCGCTGCGCCAGATCGCCAACAATGCCGGTGTGGAAGGCTCCATCGTGGTGCAGAAGGTAAAGAGTGAGAAGGACACGGTCGGATTTGATGCCAACACCGGTGAGTATGTCGATATGATTGAGGCCGGGATCATCGATCCGACCAAGGTGGCCCGCACCGCGTTGCAGAATGCGGCCAGTATCGCCGCCTTGATGCTCACCACCGAAGCGCTGGTGACCGATATCCCAGAGGAAGAGAAGACTCCTCCTGCCCCTCCGGGAGGTGGCATGTACTAAACGCACCTCCTTCCTGAAAAACCGCCTCCACCTGGAGTGGAGGCGGTTTTTTTTGACGCCTCCCACCCCAGAGGCTGAGAACCAAGGCTGCCTGTTTTTTGATCACCTACTTATTACCTGCCTCTTTTTTAGGCAGAAAACGGTAGAGGGAGAGAGGTGCTCGTGCTCCCCTTCTCTCGATAACCCATTGTTTTTCTTTCCGTTTTGCTTTTTCCCTCCTGAAAAACCCTCCTGGTACACTTCCTGCTTACCCTTCTCCGCGAGAGACGTCTCTTCTCCCGTAGGCAGGGAGACCAGCTTCCCCGGGGATCAGAGGCACACAAGGCAGACCGTGTCGATACTCCCCGACTATTTTCCTAAATTTAAGGAGGTGGACCTATGGCCAAAACAGCAGCAGACATAGTAAAAATGAAGAACGAAGTGCAGATGGTAGACTTCCGCTTCACCGATCTGATCGGCACCTGGCAGCACTTCAGCATGCCGGCTCGTGAGCTCGATACCAGCCTGTTCGAAGAAGGTGTTGGGTTTGACGGCTCGTCTATCCGCGGGTTCCAGGAGATTCAGGAGTCGGACATGATCCTGTTTCCCGACCCGGATACCGCCTTTGTGGACCCGGTGCTGGAAGTGCCAACCCTGGTGATAATCTGCGATGTTTACGATCCGATTACCCGGCAGCCGTATACACGTGACCCGCGCTATGTGGCCAGAAAAGCGGAAGCCTACCTGAAGCAGACCGGGATTGCCGATACCAGCTACTGGGGGCCAGAGGCAGAATTCTTCCTGTTCAACGATGTGCGCTACAGCGCCGAACCCTATGCAACCTTCTACTTCATCGATAGCATCGAGGCCTGGTGGAACAGTGGCAAAGAACTGCAACCGAACTTTGGGGGCCAGATCCCTCCCAAACGCGGCTACTTCCCGGTTCCTCCTGCCGATACCCAGCAGGACGTGCGGAGCAAGATCGTGCAGGCCCTGGAACAGGTGGGGGTGCAGGTCGAGATCCATCATCATGAGGTCGGAACAGCGGGACAGGCAGAGATCGATATCCGCTTTGATACCTTAACCCGGACCGCCGATAAGATCATGATCTACAAGTACATCGTGAAGAACGTGGCCCGCAAGCACGGTTTGACCGCCACCTTCATGCCCAAGCCGCTCTTTGGGGACAATGGGAGCGGGATGCACACCCATCAGAGCCTCTGGAAGGGGGAGACCAATATCTTTTACGATGAAACAGGATACGCCCAGCTTTCTAAAGAAGGTCTCTACTATATCGGAGGACTCCTGAAGCATGCCTCTGCACTGTTAGCCTTTGCCGCCCCGACCACCAACTCCTATCGCCGGCTGGTTCCGGGTTATGAAGCTCCCATCAACCTCGCCTACTCACAGCGAAATCGCTCCGCCTGCTGCCGTATCCCGGTCTATTCCAAGAGTCCCCGCGCCAAGCGGGTCGAGTTCCGCCCTCCTGATCCCACCGCCAACCCCTATCTCTGCTTTGCCGCTCTCCTGATGGCAGGGTTAGACGGGATTCAGAACCGGCTCGATCCAGGGGAACCGATGGAGAAGGACCTGTACGAGCTCCCACCAGAAGAAGCGGCCCAGATCGAATCTACCCCTGGCTCCCTGGCCAAGGTCCTCGACGTGCTGGAATCCAACCACGATTTCCTGCTGCGGGGTGATGTCTTTACTCCGGATCTGATCGAAACCTGGATCGCCTATAAACGGGAGAACGAGGTCGATCCGGTCGCCATCCGGCCCCATCCGTACGAGTTTTACCTCTACTTCGATGCGTAATTCCTCTTTACATTCAGTATAGTCGGGATGGATCGCACGACATGAACCCAGGTGGTGCGATCCATCTCGGACCTGGGAGACTATCCCAGGGAGAGGAGTATATCCTCCCCAGGAAGAGGAGAGATGGTAATGCGCGGTATCAGTGTCGGGATGGTTCTGCTCCTCCTGAGCGTGACCCTATCCCCTGCTCCTGTTTTGGCCCTCAACGGCACCATCAACGAAAACTACACCACCGGCGAACCTGGAGAGAAGGTGGAGACGGCGCAGTACGTGGCAGATACGGTGTGGGTCTTGCTGGCCGCTTTTCTGGTCTTCTTCATGCAGGCCGGTTTTGCCATGGTCGAAGCCGGGTTTACCCGGGCCAAGAACGCGGTCAACATCCTGATGAAAAACCTGCTCGATTTTGCCATGGGCTCTCTGGCCTATTGGGCCGTCGGGTTTGCCCTGATGTTCGGGGATGGCAATGGCTTTCTCGGGCTGAGCGGCTGGTTCGTTACGGCCACCACTAAAGCGTTTACCTCCCTTAACTGGACCGCGGTACCGACCATGGCCGCCTGGATGTTCCAGCTCGTCTTTGCCGCCACCGCCGCCACCATCGTTTCCGGGGCCATGGCCGAGCGGACCAGGTTCAAGAGCTATCTCCTTTACAGCATCGTCATCAGTGCGCTTATCTATCCGGTGGTCGGCCATTGGATCTGGGGAGGAGGCTGGCTGGCCGATCTGGGGATGCTCGACTTTGCCGGATCGACGGTGGTGCACTCCACGGGCGGATGGGTTGCGCTGGCCGGTGCCGTGGTGTTAGGACCCCGTTTGGGGAAATACGATGCGCAGGGGAGGGTACGACCCATCCCGGGACACAATCTCCCTCTGGCCGCCCTCGGTGTCTTCATCCTCTGGCTCGGCTGGTTCGGATTCAATGCCGGGAGTACCATGGCAGCAAGTGCAAGTGATATCGCGCATGTTGCAGCCACCACCAATCTTGCTGCCGCCACCGGCGCCATCACCGCCATGCTCACCGCCTGGTTTACCCTGAAGAAACCTGACGCCGGGATGAGTCTCAACGGGGCACTCGCCGGTCTGGTCGGGATCACCGCTCCCTGTGCCTTTGTTACCAACGCTGCGGCCGTGATCATCGGGGCCATCGCCGGGATTCTGGTAGTCCTCTCCGTCCATTTCTTCGAACACCTGCACGTGGATGATCCGGTCGGGGCCATCTCGGTGCACGGGGTCTGTGGGGTCTGGGGAACCCTGGCCGTAGGGCTCTTCCATACCGAACAGGGACTCTTCTACGCCGCAGACAGCGTGGCCGCACTGCGCTTCCTCGGTGTACAGGCCTTAGGGGTACTGAGTGTCTTTGTCTGGTGCCTGGTCACCGGCTTCCTGATGTTCAGCCTGATCAGAGCCTTCATCGGACTCCGGGTCTCTCCAGAGGAGGAGCAGGAAGGGCTCGACTATGGGGAACATGGTGCCACTGCTTACCCTGATTTTCAGTTGACGGTGATCCACTAAATGGTGTTAAGTGTTAGAGAAAGACATAAGGTCGCAAAAGGGGAAAGACTTCCCTACGGAGAAAGCCGGGAAGAGGCACCAGAGCCTGGGGCGCAGCACGCTGTGCCCCTATGCGCTGCACTGAACACCTGGTGGCAATAACCAGGCACAAAGAAGAGTGTAGGAGCGAATCTATTCGCGACCCCACGGATCAGGACCTGAGCTGGTCACGTGAAAACCGCTCCTACAAGTCACCCTTGACCACGATAAACCAGGTGCGAAGGGCAACAGGAGAACCATAGGAGAGAGAAGAGGATGAAGAAGATCGAGGCCATTATCAAACCGTTCAAGCTCGATGAGGTTAAGGATAAGCTGAGTGAGATCGGGGTCCAGGGCCTCACCGTCAGTGAGGTGAAGGGTTTTGGACGCCAGAAGGGCCACACCGAACTGTACCGGGGGGCCGAGTACATCGTCGATTTTGTCCCCAAGATCAAGATGGAGATCGTTGCCCCAGACGAGATGGTATCGTCGATTGTGGAGGTGATTGCCAACACGGCCAAAACGGGAAATATCGGTGACGGGAAGATCTTTGTCCTGCCCATCGAGGATGCCATCCGTATCCGGACCGGAGAACGGGGAGAGGAGGCGATTACCTGAGTAGATCGCAT
>RFHZ01000275.1 GCA_003696125.1 Nitrospinota bacterium | reverse complement strand
GGAGAGGGGCGCATAATTTTTTTCGGTTAAACTTGTTTCAACAGATAATGTTTAAACAGTGGAAAGGAGGAGACAGGATGATAGAGAAATCCAACCAGGCCCAGGCGTGGGGACTCACCCTCTTGCGGGTGGTGGTCGGTCTCGTCTTCCTCATGCATGGCGGCCAAAAGCTGTTCGCCTGGGGATTCGGAAACGTGGCCGGATTCATGGGACAGATGGGTATCCCCCTGCCCATGCTGGCCGCCATCGTGGTTACCCTGGTCGAACTGCTGGGCGGTCTGGCCCTCATCCTCGGCCTCTTTACCCGCTGGGCCGCCCTGCTGCTGGCCATCGACATGCTGGTCGCCATCCTGGCCGTCCACCTCCCCAACGGGTTTTTCCTCCCCCAAGGAATGGAATTCGCCCTCACCCTGCTGGCCGCCAACCTCGCCCTCTCCCTCCTGGGAGCCGGTGAGGCGTCTATAGACAGGGTGCTGGCCAGGCAACAGGAATGAGGGGAGCCCGGAGAGCTTTTTTCCTTGACCTCGGGGAAGAAACAGGGTATATAAAGGCGCAGAGGTACCAGACGTCTGGTAGGGGCGCAGCGACGCTGCGCCCCTACTCAGTCCTCGTTACTCGTTACTCATTACTCGTTACTCATTACTCGTTACTCATCACTCGTTACTCATTACTCGTTACTCATTACTCGTTACTCATTACTTAAAGTCAGGAGTCAAGGATGAAAGCGATTCGTGTACACCAGTTCGGGGAACCAGAAGTGATGCAGTTGGAAGAGATCCCAGACCTCCAACCCGGCCCGGGACAGGTCGTGGTCCGGGTCAAGGCCATCGGAGTCAATCCGGTGGATACCTATATCCGCTCCGGCATGTACGCGCGCAAACCTGAACTCCCGTACACGCCGGGTATGGATGCCGCTGGCGTGGTGGAGGCGGTAGGGGAACAGGTCACACGGGTGAAGGTCGGGGACCGCGTTTACGTGGCCGGAACCCTGAGTGGTGCGTACGCGGAACAGACCCTCTGCACCGAGTCCCAGGTGCATCCCCTCCCTGATCGCGTCTCAGAAGCGCAAGGGGCAGCGATGGGTGTCCCCTATGCCACCGCCTATCGTGCCCTCTTCCAGCGGGCACATGCGATCCCGGGGGAGACGGTGCTGGTACACGGGGCCAGCGGTGGTGTGGGTACCGCCGCGGTACAACTGGCCCGGGCCGCCGGGATGACCGTCATCGGTACCGGGGGAAGTGAACGCGGCCGCAACCTGGTGGCCGAACAGGGAGCGCACCATGTCCTCGATCACCGCTCCCCCGGCTATCTGGAACAGGTGATGACCCTCACCAATGGACGGGGAGTCGATGTGATCCTGGAGATGCTGGCCAACGTCAACCTGGGACAGGACCTGAAGGTGCTGGCCCCAGGGGGACGGGTGGTGGTCATCGGGAGCCGGGGAACGGTGGAGCTGGATCCTCGCGATACCATGAGCCGGGATGCGGCCATTGTGGGTATGGCCCTGTTTAATACCCCGGAACGCGATGCGGCCAGCATTCATGCTGCCCTGGTTGCCGGCCTGGAAAACGGGACTCTCCGACCGGTCATCGGCCAGGAGATCCCGCTGGCCGAAGCCCCGCGGGCACATCGAGCCGTCATGGAACCAGGGGCGTACGGCAAGATCGTCCTGATTCCCTGAACCATTTCCACTTGAGAACCCATCCTTCCCCGGTCGTGGTAACCGGCACCCCTGCCTCCGGGCAGGGAGAGCCGGTTACCCTCCCCTTTTTGCATTTCAGCATGCAAAATTTGCCCTGTGGACGGTACCTCTCCGTGTACCCCCATCCCTTTTTTTCCCCTTTCTGGCAGGGAAGAGGGGGGTAAGCATGACGAGCCACCTCTGGCACAAAAATAGCAGGGAGCAATGGTGCGCGTTATGCCGGAAAAAGGGGGCTTCCCCATCATAGAATGGTCAGTAGAGGACAGAGAGAGATGCTATGCCCGTATTGCGGAGTAGAAACCTTCCGTGAGGAGAGCCATGGCTCCCTGGTAAGCTGCATTGCAGCCCTGCAAGCCGAGCTGGCCTGGGTGCGGGAGCAGTGGGAGCTGGAGCGGAAGCTGGCTACAGGAGCAGCGCTATGGGAGTCGAAGCAGGAAAGAACACCGGCCGTGGAAAGCCTGGAGGTGGCCCTGCACTGGGCACAGGAGCTGGAAGAGCTCTTGGGAACCGCCGATCCACGAGAAGCGGTAACCCGGGTCCGTGCCCTGCAGGACCGTGTCCAGGAACTGGAGGAGGAATTACGCCAGGTGAAGAGCTAGGCTATTTCTCCTCGACAAAGGCGACCAGGCGGCAGAAGGCGGCTTCTCCTCCATGGAAACGAAAGGGGAAGCAACCGATCCAGACCCGCTGGTCCAGCACCTCATCGATCATGCCTCCCACATTCTCCACATGGTATACCCCGTGAGGGAAGAGCTTGGTATGCGTCGCCTGGTAGTCGTCCGGCCAGGGAAAGGCCTCCTCTAAGGGCATCCCGATGGCCGCTTCCACGGCAGGTACCAGATCGGGTCGCGCCTTGCGGATGTTGGTGTTGAAGGGATGATCGGTAGAGGCAGCATCCACGGCCAGCCAGCGGATACCCCGTTCAAGGACCCAATCACAGAACTCGCCACGCGGACCCGGATGCTTCAGGAAGGCGCGGGGTAGATCGGGTTTTTCCTGGTTGTGCACCTTGTACCAGTCCTCGTTGTAGTAGTGGTGATACCCGGTATGGATGAGCAGGATATCCCCCCGCTCGATGGTGATACCGGTACGGCGTTCCCACTCCTCAAAGTGTTGCGGCCCGTAGATCTGGTAATCCCCGATACCGAACCTGGTCAGATCGACCACACAGGCCGGGCCGACGAGCTGCTCGATCGGTATGCCGGCCACATCTGGTCCCGGATCATAGAAATGGATCGGCGAGTCGAGATGGGT
>RFHZ01000026.1 GCA_003696125.1 Nitrospinota bacterium | reverse complement strand
TTGATACACTTCACCCTATTCCGAGGCACATGGCCGGAGAGCGGCATCTCGCACCAGGTCGAGGGCTCGCTGCACCCCCAGGGTCGGGACCACATCGCAACCACGCGCCGGCCGGATCTGCCAGCGTCCCTCCCGCTGGACGATCTCGATCCAGAAGCTCTGCACCAGGTTCTCTTCGGCCACCACCACGCGTACCATGCCCTTAAGACGCTTCGGGTCGTAGAGGAATTCCTTGAACTCAACCGTGGCCGCTTGTCGTTCGTTGACCGGTTGAAAACGATCCGGATCAAAGCATTCTACCCAGTAGGTCTCCACCCTGATCTCCTCCTTTACCGGGATGTCCAGGTGGGTGATTTTATGGAGTCGGAGTTCGTAAAACTGTTCCTGTCCCTGCTCATACCACTTGCGTTCATACTTGGTATCAAAGCGGGGAGGGATCTGTTTCCAGTGGACGGCAAAGCCGGTGTCAGATACCTGTTCCAATACCCATTGCAGATAGGGATAGTGGTCGGTAACGATCTGCACCTCTCCTTCCGGAACCAGGCGGCTGTTCAGGAGTTGTAAGAAGGGGTGTGAGAAGAGACGATGCTTGGCATGGCGCTTCTTGGGCCAGGGACAGGGAAAAAGGGAGTAGACGTAGGTGAGGGATTGGGGAAGGAAGAAGCGCTCAAAGGCGGTCCGGGCATCGACCTGCAGCAGGCGCACGTTATGAACGTTGGCCTGGGCGATTCTCCGCAGGGCGCGTTGCACCGAGGCCCACTCCAGCTCCAGGCCGATGAAATTCCGCTCCGGATACATCTGCGCCTGCCGCACCAGAAAGGCCCCATTGCCAAAGCCGATCTCTACCTCCAGGGGCGCTGCACGCCCGAATTGCGCTGTCCAGTCGATCGGATGGGATACCTGCTTCCAGGGGAGAAAGGATTTGAGCGAGAGATAGCGTGGCTGCATCGAGATGACCTGCTCCTTGAGACACAAACGTTACTGTTTCATGGCTCCTTCGGCCAGACCGCGAATCAGGTAGCGCACAAAGAAGAGGATGAGGAGAACCGTGGGCACCATTCCGACCACCCCGGCGGCCATCATCAGGTTGTAGGGGATATTCCTGTCCAGGGTGAAATTCAAGATCCCTACCGGGACCGTGGCCGCTTTTTTGGTACTGGTCAGGAGGAAGACCATGATGAATTCGTTCCACGCCATCAGCCAGCTCACGATGATCGAGGCCCCGACAGCCGGGGCGATAAGGGGTAAAACGATCTTGCGGACCGACTGCAGCCTGGTACAGCCGTCGATGCGGGCACACTCTTCGATTTCCGTGGGGATGGTATCGAAAAAGCCTTTCAGGATCCATACCATGAACGGCTCGTAGAGGAAGGTCAGGATGAGCACGACCCCCAGCTTGGTGTTTAACAGATGGAGGCGCATGTAGATGATGTACATGGGGACGGCCAGGGTGACCGGAGGGGCCAGTCTGGCTCCCAGCACGGCCCACAGGGAGGCGAGGATGAGCTTTTTGTGCTGGAATCTCGAGATGACATAGGCATGGGGGATGGCCAGGATCAGGGCGATACAGGTGGCACCGGTGGCACCGATGAGTCCGTTGACCAGGTAGCTTCCAAAGGCGAATTGCGGGTTAAAGATACGCACATAGTTCGACCACTGCACCTCGAATCCCCAGAAGAGCGGGGGGAGGCGCACCGCATCTCCCCACGACTTTAGCGAGGTGAGGATGGCCCAAAAGACCGGGAAACCGGTCCAGATGATGACAAAGAAGAGGATGAGATAGGTAAAACCCTTTCTGATGTGTCGATAGGTCGTCTTGGTCGCCTTAAAGGCAATGGGTATCTGCATCGATCTCTACCTCTTTTTCTCCGGGACCTCCAGATCGCTACACCATCCTTGCCGGCACCCTCTCCTAATCCAGTTCATAACGGGGAGCAATAAGCTTATGGATGATCCAGACCAGGACAACGGTGGCGATCATGAGCAGGATTCCTACCACCGACGCATATTCTGGTCTTCCATACAGGACCAGGTTCCGGTAGATATGGATGGCCAGTACCGTGGTCGCTTTGCCCGGTCCCCCTTCGGTCAGGGTCAGGATTTCTCCCATCTGTCGCATGGTGAACATGCTGAGCATGACCACCGATACCAGGATGGAGGGTTTCATGAAGGGAAAGGTGATGTAGCGAAACTGTTGCCAGGGATTGGCACCGTCTACCTGGGCTGCCTCGTACATCTGCTGGGGAATCCCTTTAAATCCGGCGTTCATCAGGGTGATGGCAATAGGTCCCCAGGTCCACATATGGGTCACGATGATCACGGCCATGGCCGACCATTTCCCACTCATGTACTGCCACTCCTCGCTTATCAGTCCCAGTCCGCGCAGGACCCAGGGGATGATGCCGACATCTCCCTGCAGCATCCATTTCCAGAACATGGCCGAGATGACATAGGGAATGGCCCAGGGGAGGAGGATAAAGGTCAGCCAGAAGCGCTCGAACTTCGGGTTGAGGTTGTTCAAAGCCCAGGCAATCAGAAAATGGAGTATCGCCCCTACCCATATCGATCCGATCACATAGATCACCGTGTTCCCCAGGTAGTTCCATAGCGCGGTATTGGCAAGGGCTCTTTTGTAATGGAGCAGGCCAACCCAGCGGATGGGCTGGACCACGGAGAACACGCCGGTGGTGACCGACATGGTCAGCAGGAGGAGAAAAGGGAAACCGACAAAGGCCAGGATAAAGAGGGTAGAAGGCATCATCATCACATAGGCGAAACTGCGCTCAAACCAAAGCTGGTAGCGGACCAGAAGCGACTCCCGGTGGTGCATGTCTCCGGCTCTTGCGACACTCATACATCCCCCTTTGCGTCATAAAGCCCTCTGTGGAGAGAGGGCTTTATGACGCACCTCTACCGTTGTGCAGATAGTTCCTCTTACCGGCTTAAGATGGATTTTACGCGAGACTGGATCCTCTCCTGTGTCTCCTCCGGGGTCCTCACCCCGTTAATCATCTCGGTGATCTCTTCGTACCGGGCCTGGAGAATTTCAAACATGTTCGGGTAGCTCACCAGGTACATGTTCTCCAGCGCTTCCTTCATGTGTTCCGGATAGGGAGCTCCCTCGCGGACATAGGGGAGGTCGAAGATGTCGGCACGGATCGGGAGGTTCCCCTCGATGAGGAACTCTGCCGCCTGGCAGTCCGGGTAGCTGAGAAAATCGGCAAAGATGGCGGCCGCACGCTTCCGTTTGGACATGATCGGCACACCGGTACACTCCCCTACCCCACAACCGGAGAAGGTCTTCTTCCAATCCCGATACCCGATCCCTTCCAGGGTGGGCATATGGGTGGTGCGGGCAACATCCCAGGCCACTTTCCCCTCGAATTCCTTCTCAAAACCCTTGCCGGTAACCTCGGCAAGCTGGGTAAAGAGGATGTTTTCCTGGGAGTTGAACATGACCGCGGCTTCCCCCCGGTAGAAGGAAGCGGTGGCTTCCCCTTCGGTGATGGTCAGGATCCCCTTGGAGACCAGCTTTTCCTTGACCAGGGTATTCATGAACTTGAGCATTTCGAGATACTCTGGAGAATCGAACTGCGGATTCCCCTTTTCATCGAATTCTCGCCCTCCGAAGCGGACGAACCAGCTTATGGGGATCTGCACCCCTTCGGTGACCGCCGAGTAGGGGAAGACAAGCGGATACTTGACCTTGGTGTCCCTCTTGATCTTCCGGAGCGCGTCTAAGAATTCGGGTACCGTTTCCAGGTCTTTTTCCGGGTCGAGTCCTGCCTTCTTAAACACGATTTTGTTGTAGAAGCACCCTCCCCAGAAGAGCGTGCGGACCGGGATACCATAGAGTCCTTTCCTGTACGGGAAGTCGCTGGGACCGCCTCCAAACCCCTCAAAGGAAGCCTGGGGGAAGGTAAGGGCTTCTTTCATAGAAGGAACCCAGGCGTCCTGGGTGGTGGCAAAGTCGCTGATCTCTTCGAGTCCATGATTCTGGATATATAAAGAGAACAGGGTGGGGAAGGTAAACTGCCAGACATCCGCCTCTGAGGTGCCTGCCCGGATATCGGTCAGCAGGATGTCCGCCATTTTTTCATGAGCGACCGGCACCCCTTCGGTCTTACACCCGAAATACTCCTCGAATTTTTTGGCATTGAGGACCTGGGCCGGGTCGCCGGCCAAACCAGACACGTTATACCAGCGGAGCTTCTGTTTCCAGAGCGGATCGGTGATCTGGTCCACTTTGAACACCTGGCGGAAGGTGGGAGGGTATCCGTCCTGTGCCCACGCTTCCAGGATGGCCAGTTTGGAGAAGAGATTTCCCAGGAGCATTGAGCCAGCAGCCATTCCGGTCCGTTTGAAGAAACTTCGCCTGCTAAGCTTTCCTGCAAATAGCATATGCGCTCCCTCCCTGTTTTCCGTTGAAGATGCTACCTCTCTACGCTTTCTCCTCTTCACTTTGGCTCAGAGCCTCCGAGAATCATTCTTTTCAGGAAATGAAAGCCTTCCCTCCCCCTCACGGCAGGAAAGAGCAAATACAAGATGGAAGGATTTCCCCTGCCGCAAGGGTGTCAGGAAATGAAGGTATTCGCCTTACTCTGACGGCACAACCAGGGATTGCGGGAAAACATAAATCACCCCCCCTCTTATGGTGATCCCCTTGTTGATAGTTATACACTATTTTCTTCTTTGAGGAAAGGGAAATTTGAGGATGGGGGCTAGACGGTGAGTTCGTAGGCGACAGACACCTGGTCAGCCCCCTCTATCTGAGACGCCTTTCCTGGGGCCAGGTGGAAGGTGGCGACCAGTTTCTGCAGCAGCTCTGCCTGTCCAGAGAGTTCTTCGGCTGCACTGGCCGTCTCTTCTGAATGGGCAGCGTTTTGCTGTGTTATCTGATTTATCTCTTCCATGGCCATCTTGATCTGCTCCAAACCTTGCTGCTGCTGGTTAGACGAGGCCGCAATCTCGGCCATGACGGTACTGACCTGTTCTACCTGGACATTGATGGCTTCGAGGTTCTGCAAGACTTCTTGATTGAGAATTACGCCCTCTTCGGCATTGTGCATCGACTCTTCGATCAACCGGGCCGTGCTCTTGGCTGCTTCTGCGCTTCGCATGGCCAGATTCCGTACCTCTTCTGCCACAACAGCAAAGCCCTTCCCCGCCTCTCCGGCTCGAGCGGCCTCTACCGCGGCATTCAGTGCCAGAAGATTTGTCTGGAAGGCGATATCGTCGATGGCCTGTACCACCTTGGTCGTTTCATCGGCAGAGTTCTTGATACGAGCGATGGCTTCTGAGAGGCGCTGCATGCTCCTGGTCCCTTTTTCTGTGACCTGGCTGGCATTCTCTGATAGGGTCCGCGCTTCCCGGGCGTTTGCGGCATTCTGTTGACTCATCGAAGCCATTGCCTGGAGTGTGCCAGATATTTTGGCCAGGGCACTTGCCTGCTCCGAAGTCCCCTGGGCCAGGCTTTGATTCCCGGCACTGATCTGTTTCGAAGCGGCAGCGACCTGTTCGGCGGCAATCGCCACCTGATGCAAGCCTTCGTTGAGGTTCTGTACCGTGGTATTTAAGGCTGTCTTGATCTGGGCATGGTTCCCCTGGTAGGTACCGGTCATGCAGACGGTCAGGTCACGAGCAGCCACATGTTCCAGAACGGTGGAGGCCTCTTGGATCGGCGAAAGGATGGCATCGAGCATCTTGTTGATGCGGTCGATCAGATCGGCATAGCATCCTTGAAACCGGGAAGCATTGCCCCGATGGTGTAATCTCCCCTCTTGTCCCGCCTGGATCAGACCGCCGGTCTCCTCAACAAGCCCCTGTAAGGTCTCCGTAACCTGCAAGAAGTGCTGTGCCAGGACGTCTCGGGAAGAGCGGGGAGGGACGGTAACCGTGAGATCCCCCCTGCTGAGGGCATCTGCCGCTCTCGATATCTCCGTGATATAGGTGATAAGGTCTCGAAAGGCCGTGGCC
>RFHZ01000274.1 GCA_003696125.1 Nitrospinota bacterium | reverse complement strand
CTGCAGAGGCGGTGCCCGCCGCTCCTGTGATTCATACCCTCCGGCAGGCCGACGGCACCACCTTTGCCGCCCGGCAGTGGGGGGATGAGAGGCAGCACGGATGGGAAACCCTGGATGGGTACACCATCATCTTCAACACGGCGACCGGAAACTGGCACTACGCCACGCTGGATACAGCAGGACGGCTTGTGCCTTCGCCCAGAGTGGTGGGGAAAGATCTGCCTGTCCCCAGCGTACCAAAACACCTGAGACCTTTAGCAGGGGAAAATAGCGCAAAGCAGTCTATAGCCGTACCATTTGCGCTAGACTATCAGAAAGTGGTGCCATCCACAGGCACAGCCTATCTCCCTGTCCTGCTGATAAACTTCAATAACACTGCTACCACGTATACCCCACCCCAGTTTGACACCTTGCTGTTTGGGTTGGGTAACAACAGCATGAGCGACTACTATGACGAGGTCTCCTACTTCAACTTCGCCCTCCTGGGGAATGTTTTCGGCTGGTATACCGCAGCGCACAGTCATGATTACTATGGACAAAATGTTTCAACAGGGGGCACTGACCAGTGGCCGGGAGACCTGGTGTATGAAGCGGTGCAGGCAGCAGATCCCACGGTAGACTTCTCGTTATACGATAACGACGGGGACTGTTATGTGGATGTGGTGGCCGTCGTGCACCAGGGCACGGGGGAAGAGGCATCAGGGAACCCTACTGATATCTGGTCCCACCGGTGGTCATTGAACGCTGCCCAAAATGCAGGCAGAAGCCATCAAGGGGAATACACCACCAATGATCCCTGTCCCGCGGGTGGACAGATAAAGGTGAACGACTACATCCTCCAGCCTGAACAGCTCTCTGGTGGAAACATGATAACCGTTGGCGTCTTCTGCCACGAGTTCGGCCACGCCCTGGGCCTTCCAGACCTCTATGACACAGACAATTCCTCCCAGGGCATCGGCAACTGGGGTCTGATGGGGGGCGGATCCTGGAACAAGTCCTCACGGCCCGGCGACCGGCCTGCCCACCTGTCGGCCTGGAGCAAATACCGGCTGGGGTGGGTCACCCCCACCCAGGTGGAGGGTACCCTGCCGGATGAACCCATAGAGCCGGCCGCACAGAGTGCAGATGTCTACCAGTTGCTCTACGGGAGCCCTGACAAGGGGGGAGAGTATTTTCTCATCGAAAACCGGCAAAAGTCGGGTTTTGACGCCGGATTGCCCGGAACCGGACTCCTCATCTGGCACATCGAGGAAAATAAAACGAACAACAAGGAAGAATGTTACCCCCCAAGCAATTGCTCCACAACCCACTATAAGGTCGCCCTGGTGCAGGCGGATAACCGGTGGGATCTGGAGAAGAATCAAAACCGTGGTGATGCCGGAGACCCCTATCCTGGTTCAAGCAACAATACGAACTTCAATGATTCCTCGACCCCAGCAAGTAAAATCTGGGATGGCAGGAGCAGTAATGCCGGGGCCATCAACATCCGCAAGTCAGGGTCCACCATGTACGCCACCCTGTTTGCCAAAGCCCCCTGGGCAAAGACCTACGGTGGACCCAAAGAGGATTTCGCCTCTGCCATCCAGCAGACCACTGACGGCGGCTACATCGTGGCAGGGTGGACATACTCTTTTGGAGATGGTTCGTACGGCGATGCCTGGGTGCTGAAGCTCGACGGGGAAGGCAATATCCTCTGGCAGAAAACCTATGGCAGCTCAGAGCACTATGAATTCATTGTTGCTATCCAGCAGACCACCGACGGCGGCTACATCGCTGTGGGAGTAGCGGAATCCCTGGACACAGACGATGATATCTGGGTGCTGAAGCTCGACGGGGATGGCAATGTCCTCTGGCAGAAAACCTACTCCCCTGGCGGGAGCGGATGGGAGAGTGCCTATGCCATCCGGCAGACCAGCGACGGCGGCTACATCGTGGCCGGGAGTAGGGGTGATGATAGAGCCTTTGAGGCCTGGGTGCTGAAGCTCGATGCCAGTGGGAACATCCAGTGGCAGAAGGCCTTTGAATTCACCCACGATGCCCGTGCCATCCAGCAGACCAGCGACGGCGGCTACATCGTGGCGGTGGAATATCCCTCTTTCCTGATCTTAAAGCTCGATGCCAGTGGGAATATCCAGTGGCAGAAGGCCCCTGCTGATAATGGAAATATCTATCCGGGTAACCATCCCTCTGCCATCCAGCAGACCTCTGATGGCGGCTACATCGTGGCCGGTATGACTGAGACCTATGCCACGGCTGGGGGCTATTGGGACATCTGGGTGTTGAAGCTCGATGCCAGTGGGAACATCCAGTGGCAGAAAACCTATGGGGGAGGGGGCTCGGATACGGCCTTTGCCATTCAGCAGACGGCTGATGGCGGCTACATCGTGGCCGGGGAGACAGACTCCTTTTCTACAGATTATGATTTCTGGGTGTTGAAGCTCGATACCGGTGGGAATATCCAGTGGCAGAAAACCTATGATGGGCTAACTTTTTTTCCTGATGATAGTGCTCGCTCTATCCAGCAGACCTCTGATGGTGGCTACATCGTGGCGGGCATCACTCAAACGTTTGGAGACTTTGCCGATATCTTGGTGCTGAAGCTCGACGCTAATGGCGATATTGCCGGGTGTCCATTTCAGAGCGCACCCCATGTAGTGGTACAAGATACTCATCTGACAGCAATAGATGATGACGCAAACCCGTATACTACTGCTGCGACAGGGACAGCGGTCTCTCTAACTTCCTCAGACACCAATGCCGCACCCTCGGGAGTCTGTCTCGTGCAACAACAATACACCCTCACGGTCACCATAAGCGGCACCGGCCTCGGCACGGTCACCTCGAATCCTACCGGCATCGATTGCGGGGCGGACTGCACCCAGGACTATCTCGAGGACACGCTCGTTACCCTTACCGCTACTCCTGACCCAGATTCCAGCTTTGCCGGCTGGAGCGGAGACTGCACCACTACAGGACCCAACCAGGCCCAGGTTACCATGGATGCCGATAAGACCTGCACGGCCACCTTTACCCGGGTGAATGCCTTAACCCTTTCCCTGAATCAATCCAGCTTCCAGTCCGGGGATACCCTGATCCTGACGGCCACGGTCACCCCCGGAGCGACACCACAGCGAGTCGATGTCTATGTGGCCCTCCAACTCCCTAACGGCCTCCGTCTCTTCCTGCAACAGAACGGACGGCTTATCCGTGCTGTTCGCCCTCTGGTCCGCAACTGGCCGGTTACCCTCTTTAACGGCGAACTCTTCCGCCATACCTTCCGGGGGACAGAGCCGGCTGGAAACTATACCTGGGAAGGGGCCTTTACCGAAGCAGGAACAGGGACAGTGATCGGGGAGGTAAGCCAGGCACCGTTTTCCTTTACACCGTGAGTGGAACCTGGGAGTAGGAGGAGAGCCCACCCGGTCGGCATGTCATGATGGTGTAGTAGCAACGCCGGAAGATCTTGGGGCCGACCCAGTATATATCCCTGGCCTCAAAGGAGATTCCTCTCCAGAAGCCCATTCATCCTGGGTCTCTTGTGTCCGACGTAAAGCCTGCCGCATGGCCATCAACACCGGTGCGGGCACAGCCTGCCTGTCTGGGGTGAGATGGTGTAACCCCAGATATGGCAGGAGAAAATACTCTGAAAATTCTGCTAAACCCTTTGTCAAAACCGGTCGATAAATATCTAACCGGGACCGAGCCCTTGCCGGTACAGGAACTGGTAGCGGGCGTGCAGCGGGTCATAAGACCAAGACAGGAGGAATCAGAATGGCCAGGAAAAAACTCTTCCTGCTTCCCTTGCTGGCGATGTTTTGCCTTTCCCTGACAATGAATAAAGCCGCAGAGGCGGTACCTGCCGCTCCTGTGATTCATACCCTCCGGCAGGCCGACGGCACCACCTTTGCGGCCCGGCAGTGGGGGGATGAGAGGCGGCACGGCTGGGAAACGCTGGATGGGTACACCATCATCTTCAACACGGCAACCGGAAACTGGCACTACGCCACGCTGGATACAGCAGGACAGCTTGTGCCTTCGCGCAGGGTGGTGGGATGGGATCGGCCTCCCGCAGGTGTCCCCCAATATCTGAGACCTCAACGGAAATCCCCTGCGCCAGAAGGCCGTAAGGGACCGGAGTTCAAGCCCCCCCTTCCCCGGGGAAACAGCCAGCAGGTTGTGCCGCCTTCCGGCATTGCTTATCTTCCTGTGATCCTGATCAACTTTGCCGATACCGCCACCACGTATACCCCATCCCAATTCGACTCCCTGCTGTTTGACACGGGCAACAACAGCATGAGCGACTACTATGCCGAGGTTTCCTACTTCAACTTTACTGTGGATGGGGATGTCTTCGGGTGGTATACCGCAGCAAACACACACGATTATTACGGGGTCAATGATGCCAAAGGCGACGATACGTGGCCAGGGGACCTGGTGTATGAAGCGGTGCAGGCG
>RFHZ01000273.1 GCA_003696125.1 Nitrospinota bacterium | reverse complement strand
GAGACGTACCTCGGGGTGCCGTTTCATCGCTGCACCGAGCGATTTGATGGCGATGTTGTACAGGCCACGGAACTTATTGCCCCCCGAAGGATTCCCTTCTGCAGTATGTCCATGCCAGTCAGCCCAGGTCTTGAAGCGTTCGATGGTCTGGAGGAAGCGACGAGCCGTTTCGAGATCCCTCACATTCTGCAGCACATAAGGTTCGGCCCCGATCAGCTCATCCGTTTCCGCCAGGTTGGCCGACCCACCGTAGCGGATGATCTCTCTGGTCACATAGGCGGCAAGCGGATTACCGGAAATACCGGAGAAGGCATCAGATCCCCCACACTGGAGCGCGATCTTGAGATGGGCCAGTGACTGCTCACTCCGTCTCATCCCCTCCACCGCCTCTATCCATCCCCGGATGATCGCTTCCCCCTGGAGAAGAGCGGATTGAAAGCTCCCCTCGATGCTGAAAAACCGATGCAGCACATGGGAGAGAGGATAGTTATGCTCCTCCATGTATTGACGCAACATCTGGTTGGTCACCGGTTCAGAGCCGAAATCGACCGCCAGGATGGCTCCCACATTAGGGTGTACCATAAACCCGGCCAGGGTACGGAGCAACAGGGAGAGGTTGTTGGGTCGCCTGGTCCCTCCCCCTTCCGTATGGGTAACGGCGACGATCCCATCGATCTGCCGGCAGTGGGCAGCCATCCCCTGGCAACGCTCGGCCAGAGCCCTGGCAAAGCCTGCCGTCTCTGCCGTGGTTCCCAGGATGACGATATAGTTGCGGGTGCCGACCCCGCGTCCCCCTTCCCGCTTATAGCCGAAGAAGAAGCGCTCATGATCGTAACGCGGAACCTGGGTTCCTGGCTGAAAGGTCTCTTCGTCCAGTACGTAGCGGGTCATCCAGTTCCGGAAGTTGGGGGCAGGGGGCAGGGGAAAATCGAGATGGCGGAGGCTCAACTCATCGAGCATCGGCTGGTTACAGACATACTCCCCTGGAGCGATGTCGCGAAGGGCTATGCCAAAAGGTAATCCCCAGGAGAGGAGCGGTTCTCCTGCGGCAATCGGCATGACGGCAAAGCGGTGTCCTTCCAGCACGGTATGGGAGAGGACAAAGGCGCGTCCCTGGTAGACGATCTCTGTCCCGGCTTCTATTCTCCTGACGGCGATGGCCACATTATCTGTCGGACCTGGTAAGCGACCGATGGTGGCAAAATCGTAACGGCTTCCCATGTATGACTCCTTTCCGAAGTGAGATATGGTGTGTCATGGCGAAGTGGGCAATGTCTCAGGGAGCTGGCAGTGTAGTGTTCACCCTCTTACCCCCCGCTCCAGGAGGGAAAGCTCTGGGGAGCAAGGGTATCGATGGCACGGTTAGCCCAGTCATGCGCGGCCATCTTGGGCCAGATGCGCTCTCCTGCCTGTTGCAGACGGTGCACAACCGCTTTTTCGTCTGCGGCAAGGACCCTTCCCTGCTCGACAACGACCTCCCCATCGATGATGACCGTATCCAGATCTTCCATCTCGGCATAGTAGACGATATTCTTTACCGGATCGCGTAACGGTGTCATGTTAAGCGTCTCGCCATGGAAGATCAAGAGGTCTGCCCTGGCTCCAGGGGCAATCCGGCCGAGATCGTCACGTCCGAGCGCCCTCGCTCCACCCAGCGTTGCCGCATTGAAGACATCGCGTGCCGTTGCGATCTCCGTATTCCGGTCCACGATCTTGGCGAGGACTGCTGCCCAGCGCATGGCCTGGATGATGTTTTGAGGGCAGGTATCGGTACCAAGCGTCATGGTGATGCCAGCGTCGAGATAGCGCTGGAAGGACTCCATGGCGATCCCGCGCCGGGCAAAGACCCAGGGGGCATGGGCAACGGCACAGCCGCTCTCGGCCATGATCTGGAGGTCTCCGGGCGGATAACAAGACCAGCTCGAGCCACCGATGATGATGGCATGACCGAGAATGACGCGGGGAGAGAGGAACCCGATGTCTCGCAACCAGGCCAGAGGGGTCTTCCCGTGTCGCCTGAGCATCTCTTGAAACTCGATAACCGATTGGGAAACATGGATCTGAACCGGGAGGTCGAGCTGATCGGCGAGGCGATGTGTTTCGCGGAGCAGGGCCTCACTACACGTATCGACCTGTGCCGGAGCCAGAAAGCCGCGTATCCGGTCGTTATACGTCCCGTGGAACTGCTCGATGAAATCTACTGCCCGTCTCAGCCCCTGCTGTCCCGCCTCTTCATCCCAGTCGTAGAGTACCCGCTTCCCATCCGGGGTATACCAGCGACCAGAACGGTACATCTGGCCGATATAGGCGCGAAGACCCAGTTTCCCTGCCTGTTCTGCCACATAGGCTCCCTGTCCCCCCATCTCCATGATCGTGGTCGTGCCGCTGCGCAGCAGTTCGACCAGGGAGAAATCGACACATGCCCTGGCCTCGTCTTCGGTCATGGCCCCGGCCCGCGCCGGGAGATATTCGAACAGGCCGGAGAGGTAAAACTGGGGAGGGCCCTTATCTTCGATAAAGGACTTGTCCAGGGGAGAGCCGGCCAGGTGGGCATGGGTATTGATAAAGCCGGGGGTAACCACCTTGCCGCGAGCCTCGATGGTGCGATCCACCTGCCCGGGGTACTCCTTTCCCACATGGATGATGGTGTTTCCCGCATACACCACGACGCCGTCTCGGAGGTAACGATGTCCCTCGCCATCGTAAGCGATGATATGGGAGGCTCTGATCATGGTCTTTTCTGCCATCGCTCTCTTCTCTCCTTCTGGGAATTCCTGCTCAGGGAAGGATGGTGTGGATGATCTCATCGATGCCCCGCTGCATGTCCGGGTCATCGGTCAACGATTGGGTGATGGCGATGTGGCAGGCCCTGCGTGGAGCGATCCCCTGCCGGATGAGCTGGCCGGCATAGATGAGGAGCCTGGTGCTGGCCCCTTCCTCCAACCCGTGCTCCTTGAGATGACGGACCTTTTCCCCGATACGAGCCAGCTCCAGGGCCAACCCCTTATCGAGCAGGCTTTCATGCGCGATGATCTCTGCTTCCAGCTCGCGGGGAGGGTACCCGAACTCGATGGAGACGAATCGCTGCCGGGTACTCGGTTTGAGATCCTTCAGCACACTCTGGTAGCCGGGGTTGTAAGAGATGACCAGGAGGAAATGCTCATGGGCTTCGATGACCTGTCCCTTCTTCTCTATGGGGAGCATGCGCCGGTGATCGGTCAGGGAGTGGATCAGGACCATGGTGTCCTTGCGTGCTTCGACGATCTCGTCTAGATAGCAGATGGCGCCACTCTTGACCGCCCGGGTCAGAGGGCCATCGATCCAGACCGTCTCTTCACCGATCAACAGGTATCTCCCGATCAGATCGCTGCTGGTCAGGTCTTCATGACAGGAGACGGTGATGAGGGGGAGGCCCTTGTCAGGGGGGAGGGCACCCTTTTCCTGCAAGGAGCGTTGCAACCGGTAGGCCATATATTCGACGAAGCGTGTTTTCCCACAACCGGTAGGGCCTTTGAGGAGCACCGGAAGCTTGGAAGCGTACGCGGCTTCAAAGAGCTCGACCTCATCATGAATGGGTAGATAATACGGTTCGGTTACCACCTGGTAGGCTTCCAGAGGCTTTTCTGTGTTCATCGCTATCTTCTCTCCATCTCCCTAGGCTCGATTCTCCAGTATCCAGGAAGGCTTCCCCTGTTCTGCAGGCTTTCCCTGGCAGGGCTCAGCCGGGAAAGCTATGAAAAGGGGGCAAGGGCCTGCCCCGCCGGTTCACCGGCCGGTATCTCCCCCTCTTCAGTTCCCGGATCAGATCCGCCTCATCACGAATCGGATTTTCAAACTCGGTCACATAGCATCCCAGTCCCATCTCCGAGTGGGCATCGCTCCCACCCGTTCCCCGCATCTGCAGGCGCTGGCTCACGGCCAGGGCGAGCGCGTTTTCTCGATCCCCGGTCCCGCCGTTTAAGACCTCGATGGCATCCACCACCTCAAACACAGGCAAGCTGCAGGCTTCCTCCACGGTCAGGGTCGGGGGAGGGGTACCTATCGGAGTGTTCGGGAGGGGGGTAAAGGCTTTGCGAAAGGGATGGGCCGCCACCATGACTCCATTCACCCTGTCCACGACCTGGCGCAACGTCTCCGCGTACAGGATACCCGGCACGTACTCTTCCAGGCCGTAGACCAGGATGTGACCGAGATCGGTGGTCACCTCCATGCCGCGCAGAAAGACGAAATCGTGTTCCCGGGCCAGTTTCTGGGCAGCGTGGAGGTCCCAGCCCTTGTCATGTTCGGTCACACAGACCCCATGGAGACCGATCGATTTGGCGATCCGGATTAAGGTGACCGGATCGAGGTTACTGTCGTAAGAGGCAACATTGGTATGCACGTGGAGATCGATCAACACTTCTCCCACTCCTTTCCCATCATGCAGCATGAAACATGTGCACCAGCTCTCTCGCGCTTCCCTGCGTGTCCGGCGGTAAAAGGTTGTTCCGGTAGCGCCTGACCAGAGGAGGCATCGCAGTGCAAAGGTGGTAATAGCGACTTAAGTAACTATGACTAACAGTTTGAACACTTTTCTGTCCCACGAACTTCGCGCTGTCCCCAGGTCTACACCGCCGAGGACGCCGAGGGCGCAGAGCGTTTTTGCTTATGTATCCCGGCGTGCTCTGCGTGCTCGGCGGTAAAAAGTTCTTCCGGTCACGACTGGCTTGAAGATGACACAAAGTGCAAAAGGGTGAGTAATAGTTACTTATACTTAAGAGTAGATAATCTATTG
>RFHZ01000272.1 GCA_003696125.1 Nitrospinota bacterium | reverse complement strand
GAACGCCCACTGCTCTTCCAGCAGGCCATCGAGGTACGCGCCGGTAAGATCCAACCCCTCTACCAGCGCCTCCGGCTCTCCTGGCCGACAGAACTCGGCCGCGCTCAGCGTGACCCGTCGCATCGAACAATAACGGAGATCAGCACCCATGAGCAGCGTGCCGTCGAGGTCTCCATCGTCCAGATTGGCCCTGTAAAGGTTGGCATAGCGGAGATCGGAGTTGGTGAAGTTGGCTCCCTGCAGGTTGGCCCCGGCAAAGTTGACTCCGGTGAGATTGCAGTGTTTGAGGGCGACACCGGTGAGGTCTCGACCGGAAAAGTCGGCCCCGTGCAGGTCAAGGGAGAGGAGAACCTGCCCGGCGTAACGCCGGAAATCCCCGGTCTCGCGGAGCTGAGCCACCTGCTGGGGGGAGAGATTCCCCGAAACGTAGCGCTCTTCCTTCCAATAGTCGGCATGATTGTGATACCCGCCCCGTTCCCAGTACCCCAACACATCTTCTGGCAAAAAACGGACTTCCCGTACCCACTTCAGGCTCTTGTAAAAATAGCGGGAAGGGGTGACCGTCCGCAACGGGTACCCATGCTCGATGCTGAGCGGAGCACCGTTCATGCTATGGGCAAAGAGTACTTCCTGCTGGCAGAGTTCCAGGGGGAGGGAGGTATCGTGATCACGGGAAGAGTAGGCGATAAACTGGACAAAACGCGCTGTTGGGAGCGGTTTTACGATCTCGGCAATGGTCGAAAAGCGCACGCCTTCCCAGGTACAATCGAGCTTAGACCAGCGCGTGACGCAGTGAATATCGCAGGTGACGCTCACCTGGGGCAGTTCGAGAAACTCTGCATAGGTCCAGGTGCGGGGATGGGTCACTTCTCCGCTGACGGCCAGACGCCAGGTAGAGAGGTCGAGCGCCTCTGGACTCGGCTGCCGTTCCCCTACCACCGGGAATTTGGCCGTCACCTGCTGACGAGGAGGGATCCTCTTCTCCATAGCTGTGCTCTCCATAAGGGCTCCTTCAGGACTGGGGAGGGATGGTGATGAAGTGTTCCGGGCTGAGGAGGGTGGCCTCGCCACCATTCCCCCTGACTACCGCATTTACCGTGGCCTTGGAAAGGGCAATCGCTTTGGCGTTTTTCCCGGCCAGCATTTTGGCAAAGGCCCAGGTCGTCTCCGGGAGCTTCTCCAGAGGCACCACCCTGTTGACAATGCCGAGACGCAAGGCTTCGTGTGCATCGAAGTGATCACAGGTCATGATGAGTTCTTTGGCCTTGGACGGACCGACCAGGCGGGTCAGGCGGGCGGTAGAACCGGTACCGAGGGGAACGCCGAGATCGACCTCTGGGAGCCAGAACTCTGCCCCTTCGGCCGCGATACGAAAGTCACAGGCGAGCATCAGTCCCACCCCGGCCCCGATGGCATACCCGTTGACCGAGGCGATGGAGACCTGTTCCAGTTGCTCGAGCATCAGGTTAACCCGGTTGATCAGGCGT
>RFHZ01000271.1 GCA_003696125.1 Nitrospinota bacterium | reverse complement strand
CTTCTCCTCATCCTTCTCTTTGCCGTCATCTGGCCCATCTTCCCGATCAGTGGTACCATCGCGGATAAGGGCTGGCGGGCCATCGTCCTCCCTGCCCTGGCCATTGCCACCCATCCGGCAGCCCTCATCGCCCGCATGACCCGTTCCAGCATGTTGGAGGTTTTGGGACTCGACTATGTCCGTACTGCCCATGCCAAAGGGCTTCCTCCAGGTCGTGTCAGCTATGTCCATGCCCTGCGCAACGCCTGTATCCCGGTCGTCACGGTTATGGGGATGCAGTTCGGGAGTCTGCTGGGCGGGGCGGTGGTGGTGGAGAACATCTTTGCCCTGCCCGGACTCGGTACCCTGATGATCGAATCGATTTACTCAAAGGACTTTATCCTGACGCAAGGGTGTATTCTGGTCATTTCTCTCGTCTTTGTGGGGGCCAATCTGGTAGTCGATCTGTTGTATTCGATCCTCGATCCCCGCATCCAGTATGGGAGATGACAGAGGAGTTGGTGTGCCGCCTATGGAAGGTCTGGGAAGGGAAGAACGACAAAGGGAGAAAGAGGCGATGCCGAGCAGGCACCCCTTTATCCAGTTTTGGCAGCGGTTGATACGCAATCGCCTGAACCTGGTAAGCCTCTGTGTCATCCTGCTCATGGTGCTCTTGGCTCTGGTCGCTCCCTGGATCACTCCTTTTCCCTACGATCAGGTAGTGCCGGAGGAGCAGTGGCAGCCCCCGAGTGCCAAGCACTGGCTGGGGACCGATCAGTATGGCCGGGATATTCTCTCCCGCTGTATCTACGGCGCCCGGGTCTCCCTACTGGTCGGGATTGTGGCCGTGACCCTGGCCATGATCGTTGGTGTCTTACTTGGTGCTCTGGCCGGCTACTTCGGGGGGATCATCGATGAGGTGATCATGCGGATCATCGATATGTTCATGGCCATTCCGGCCATTATCCTGGCCATCGCTTTTGTGGCCATGCTCGGCCCCAATCTCCGCAACCTGATCATCGCTATCGCCGTGTACCGGATCGCGCAGTTTGCGCGGGTCACCCGTGGTTCGGTCTTGTCCCTAAAAGAGCAGGAGTTCGTTGAGGCCTGTCATGCCATGGGTCAACGGCATCCCCGCATCATCTTCCGTCATCTCCTCCCCAACTG
>RFHZ01000270.1 GCA_003696125.1 Nitrospinota bacterium | reverse complement strand
GCCGTTCCCACCGATGTGCGGAGAGAAGCAGAGGCAGAACGGCTGGTCCAGGCAACCGTAGAGGCGTTTGGGCGTTTGGATATCCTCTTCAACAACGCCGGGGTGATCGATCGGACCAACCTCACCGATACGACGATTGCCGACTGGGATCGGGTCATCGAGACCAATCTGAAGGGAACCTTTCTCGTCTCCCGCTTTGCCATTCCCCAGATGATCAAAGCCGGAGGGGGGAGCATCATCAACAACTCTTCCATCTCCGGCTTTGTCGCCGCACCGAACAACGCCTCCTATCACGCCTCTAAAGGCGCCATCATCACCTTGACCAAGAGCATGGCCCTCGACTATGCTCCCTATGGAATCCGGGTCAACTGTGTCTGTCCCGGTCTGGTAGAAACCCCGATGCCCTTGAGCCGGCTCAAGCCGGGAGAGCGCTGGGAGGATAAGGTGCCGGAATGGGTGAAGGATTACCCGCTCGGTCGGCTGGGCAAGCCGGAAGACATTGCCAAGGCGGTTCTCTTCCTGGCTTCAGACGATGCCTCCTGGATCACCGGCATCTCCCTGGTGGTCGATGGCGGGTATACCATCCGTTAGCCCGGCCTCAGGCAAAACGCTCGACACGCAGGGGAGCCAGGTCAAAGTCCGGGGTCTCGCCGGTAAGGAGCTGGGCCACGAGCTTTCCGGTGATAGGTCCCAGAGAGATGCCGATCATGGCATGGCCGGCGGCAACGATCAGGTTTTCGCAAGTGGGAGCGGGGCCGATACAGGGGAGGCCGTCAGGGGTACAGGGACGCAGTCCCCGCCAGATCTCGAGGATCTCGAACTCCTTCCACTGCGGGAGGTACTGGGGAATGGCCCGCAGGATGGCAGACACCCGCCGGCGATTGATGGAGAGATCGAGTCCGGCCAGCTCCAGGGTTCCGGCAAAGCGGAGCATCTCCCCCAGCGGCGTTACGGCCACCTTGGCCTCGCTCAGCATCAGGGGGATGCCCGGGCAAGGCGTGGGACGCTTCACCGTGATGCTATAGCCTTTCGCCGGTTGAATAGGGAGGGAGAAGTGGAGGTCTCTGGCCAGGAGCGGAGACCAGGAGCCTCCGGCCAGCACTACCTGCTGGGGAGAGAAGTCTCCTCGTGTCGTCTGTACCCTGACGATACGGCGGTCGTGGGTTTCAAACCCCAGCACTTCGGTCTGTTCCCAAAGGGTTCCCCCTTTTTGAGCCACAAAGGTGGCCAACCCTCGCACAAAAGAGGCCGGGTTCAGATGGGCATCGTCCGGGAAATAGATCCCCCCGATGGCCGTAGATTCTATCTCTGGCTCCAGCTCTCGCAAGGCACTCCCCTCTAATATCTTCACGGTCACACCGATCTGCTCGAGGAGATGCGCCTCCTCTTTCCCTTCTGCATAGCCCGCCTGGGTCCGGAAGAGGTAGAGTGATCCCCTGCGCTGGTAGCCGAACTCCAGTCCTTCTAAAGCGGCCAGCTCTTCGTATAAGGCGATGCTAGAGAGACTGAGGTCCCGGATTACCGGCATCGCCCGGTGCATGTGGGTCGTGTTGCAGGCGGCCCGAAACCGCCAGAGCCAGCGCCAGAGAGCGGGATCGAGTCGAAACTTGATATAAAAAGGGCTCTCCGGGTTGAACATCCAGCGGAGTCCCTTTTTGATGACACCGGGAGCGGCCAAGGGCACGCTGTGACTCGGCACGATCAGCCCTGCGTTCCCATAGGAACTCCCGGAACAGATCTCCCCCTTTTCCACCAGGGTGACCGACCTCCCCCGCTCCACCAGATAATAGGCGGCGCAAACACCGATCACTCCTCCCCCAATGATCAGGACATCGGCCTGCTTTGCCATAGATCACTCCTTCTGTAGCACCACTTTCAACTTCTCCCCTTCCTGGAGAGGAGTGTCCTCCTCCAAGCGATTCACAAAAGCGATCTCCCAGGTCTTCTGGCGATCTCCCAACGTCTTCTGGGCAATATCCTGCAAGGTCTCTCCGGCCTGCACCGTATAGATTTTGAGGTACCTGCGGTCACGGCTCTGGCCGTACTTTAACCCATCGATATGAGCCAGGTACTCCTCGCTTCGCCTCTCTAACCTTCCCCCTTTGCTGACCAGGATGCTGGCCAGGGTTTCTGCCTGGACGATCCGTTCCAGGATGGAAGGATGGGTCGATTGAAACCCGTGGTAAGCAACACCCTCCAGGCGGTTCTTGAGGCGCAGGTGCCGCATGAAATCGATGAAGGCACGGGGGTCATAGCCGGCCCGGTGCAGGGCGAACAGGGCAAACTCATCCGCCTCCAACTCAAACTCCCGGCTGTACCCGAGCAGGATCTGCTGGAAGAGGGAGGAGGCCGCCACCGCAATCTTCCCCCCTTCCCCGCCGGCGGCTGAGCCGGCTACGGCAGCTCCCAGGGTCAGGAAGTTATAGCCCAAAAGCCGGGTATACTGTTTGGCCGCATGATGCAAAGCGGCGTGTCCGACCTCATGGGCAAGCACTCCGGCCAGTTCCGCCTCATTGGACAACTCGGTCAGGAGTCCCCGCATGACGTAAACATAGCCACCGGGGAGGGCAAAGGCGTTGATGCTCGGATCATCGAGGACCAGGAACTGGTAGCGGAAGCTGCCCCGGCCTGAGCTACGGACGATGCGCTCTCCCACCTGGCTGACGTAGCGTTGCAGGGCCGGATTATCATAGGGGGTGTATGTCTTCAGGACTTCGGCATGGGCCTCTTTCCCCCAGGCACGCTCGCGGGACTCGCTAAAGATGTTCACCGCTCCTTCTGCCCGGGGAAGCCACCAGCCGATTCCTAACAGCAGGACCAGGATGAGCCCTGCTCTCCGGTATGGTCTCCTTCCTCCCCACATCCCTTCCTCCTTACACCACCCTGTACGGCGTCTCTAGCAGTCGCTTCCGCCGTCCCCCCTTGCTCTACCCCTTGACCTCCTCTCTCTCCTCGTCCAGAGGGGTCGGGTCAAGAGGAGGCTCTGCCGGAGCAGAGATCTGGTCGGCATCGGCTCCCTGCGGTTTTTTGATTTCATCCTCGGTATAGAGAACCAGTTGCTTGACTACCTGCACCGCTTCCCCCTGGCCATTCTCCGTAGGTTGCAGGGGAGCAGGGGACTCCTTCTTCCCTTTGCTCTCCTTCTCTGTCGATTCTTTCTTGATAAACTCGAGTTCGTAGGCGTTACTCGTCATTCCGGGGTGGGCCGTGACATAGATAGACAGGTGGTAGGTACGTTCCAGGTTAAGCAAAGCCTCCCGTTTCTGGTTGAGGAGGTAGGTGGCCACGTCGAGTGGGAGAACCGCCTTAATGGCAATGGTATTGCCCCGCACCGCTCCCGCCTGCATCTTGCGCAGGATGCTGAGGGCAAAAGAGACCGTAGATTTTACCATGCCGCTCCCTTCACAGTACGGGCAGGGACGAAAGGTTCCCTCCACAATGGCAGAGCGGAGGCGCTGGCGGGAGAGTTCCAGCAGGCCGAAGCTCGAGATCCGGGAGAGCTTTACGCGGGCCTTATCCTCTTTCAGGGCGTTCTTCAACACCTTCTCCACTTCCCGCCGGTGTTTCTGCTCTTTCATATCGATAAAGTCGATGACCACCAGCCCCCCCAGGTCGCGCAGACGCAACTGGCGGGCAATCTCCTCTGCCGCCTCCAGGTTGGTACGGAAGGCGGTCTCTTCCACATCCTTCTCCTTGGTTGAGCGGCCAGAGTTCACATCGATGGCCACCAAGGCTTCGGTCGGGTCGATGACCAGATAGGCACCCGATTTCAGGGTCACCCGGTTCTGGTAGATGGTTTCAATCTGCTCTTCCAGTTGATATTTGGAGAAGATGGGACGCCGCTCTCGATAGAGCTTTACCCGTCGCTGGTAGTGGGGCATGACCTGCCGGAAGAACTCCTTGGCCTTGCGGTAGATCTCTCGATTATCGACCAGGACTTCTTCGATATCCGGGGTAAAATAGTCGCGGATGGTCTGAATAACGAGGTCGCTCTCCTGATAGATCAGGGAAGGGGCGGGTTGGGCTTGGCTCTTCTCCTGGATGCTCTCCCAGAGGCGGAGCAGGTAGTTCAGGTCACGGGCCAGCTCACTCTTTTTCCGCTTCTCTCCAGCGGTACGGACAATCACCCCCATGCCGGCCGGGGGAGCCAGTTGCGAGACGATCTCCTTCAGGCGTTTGCGCTGGGCTTCATCCTCGATCTTACGCGAGACCCCGGTCTTGTCATTGCCAGGCATCAGCACCAGGTAGCGACCGGGGAGGGAGATATAGGTACTCAGGCCGGCTCCTTTGCTCCCGATCTCCTCCTTGACCACCTGCACCAGGAGGTGTTGATTCTTCTGCAAGACGTCCTGAATGCGCACCTTCCTGCGTTTGGTCCCCTTGCCGATCCCCTCCGGGTAGTACTGGGGATGCACCTCATCCAGGGGCAGAAAACCGGCTCGCTGTCCCCCATAATCGACAAACGCGGCCTGCAGGGAAGGCTCCACCTTGACCACAACCCCCTTGTAAATGTTCCCTTTTATCTGCTCTTTGGTGCATGTCTGGAGACCAAACTCCTGGAGTACCCCATCGACGACGATGGCGACACGGCTCTCTTCGGCCTCTAGGGCATTGATAAGCATCTTTTTCTTCGGCATAATATGGTGACCTCTACACACTGGTTAAGGATGGGAGAGTGTATTTTGGCATCCACCACTCCCTGGTGACCAAATATCTCGCAAGCAGCCTGTTTCTGGCTATTATATACACAAAACTCCCCTTGCTGCAAGTCTATGCCCTATACTAAAGCTGCCGATTCCCCCCTCACCTTGCTCAAGAGTTCGGATCTCAAACCTCTTCGTCCATATTATAACACGAGGGGAGAGCAATGCCCAGACAGGAATTCTCTTGACCTCTCCCCCGGAAACAGGTATCATGTAATGGAGTGACCAGACAGAATACGAAAAAAGTCCGCTGGGGGAGTGGATCTCTGAGAACCAACTACACAGGGTAGTGGTAACCCCTTGAACCTGATCTGGGTAATACCAGCGTAGGGAAAGCGGCAGGAACGATCTCTATTGTGTATTCCAGAGCGTTCTCTTTTCGGAAGAAAAGGCCGTCACCCATGGACAAGGGGACGGCCTTTTTTCGCAGAGAAAGAGGAAAAGGGGGTATCGCGGCATGAAGGTACGGATTAATGGGGAAATGCAGGAGGTTCGGGAGAATATCACCATTACCGAGTTGCTGGAGGACCTCGGCATCCGATCCCCCTTTATCGCTGTTGCCGTGAACAGAGAGATCGTCCCCAAAACGGCGTATCTCACCACAACCATCCAGGAAGGGGATACGATTGAGATCGTCCATCCGGTCCAGGGGGGATAAAAACCCAAGGAGGCATGCATGGAGAAAGATAATCTTAAAATCGCCAATCGGGAGTTTCGCTCTCGCCTGATTGTTGGTACCGGGAAATACTCGAGCTTTGAGGTGATGCAAAAGGCCATTGAAAAGTCGGGCGCAGAGATGGTCACCGTCGCCATCCGGCGGGTGAATCTGGCCGACCGGGGGCAGGGCTCTCTCCTCGATTATCTCGATCTTTCCAAGTACACCATCCTGCCCAATACGGCCGGCTGTTACACGGCCGAGGAGGCGGTGCGGACAGCCATGCTGGCCCGGGAAGCCGGGCTGTCCGACATGGTGAAGCTTGAGGTCATCGGTGATGAGAAGACCCTCTTTCCCGATGTGACCGGGCTGCTGAAAGCCACCGAAATCCTGGTCAAAGAAGGCTTTATCGTCTTACCTTACACCAACGACGACCCGGTAACCGCCAAGAAGCTGGAGGATCTGGGAGCGGCGGCGGTCATGCCTTTGGGGGCACCTATCGGTTCGGGCTTAGGGATTCGTAATCCGTATAACATCCGCATCATCCTGGAGACGGTCTCTGTCCCGGTCATCGTGGATGCCGGAGTAGGAACCGCCTCTGACGCGACCATCGCCATGGAGTTGGGAGCAGATGCGGTGCTGATGAACACGGCCATCGCCGGGGCGAAAGACCCCCTGGCCATGGCCGAAGCGATGCGCTATGCGGTGGAGGCGGGTCGCCTCGCCTATAAAGCCGGCCGCATCCCCAAAAAACTCTACGCCACGGCCAGCAGTCCGCTGGAAGGGATGATCGAGTAAGAAGGGAGAAGGTGCTTTCATGCCTGCTCTACCCTCCCCCCTCTACCTGGTAACGGATCGCAGGCAAACGCAAGGACGGGAACTGGTCCAGGTCGTAGAACCGGCCTTGCAAGGGGGAGTGCGGGCGGTTCAGTTGCGGGAAAAGGACCTCAGCAGCCGGGAGCTGTACCGGTTAGCCGTACAACTGCGGGCACTTACTTCCCGCTATCAGGCCCTTCTCCTGGTCAACGATCGGATCGATATTGCCCTGGCCGTGGAGGCAGACGGCGTCCATCTCGGGGGGCATAGCCTGCCGCCGGCTGTAGCCAGAAGGCTCATCGGTCCCCACAAGCTGATCGGGGTCTCTACCCACTCTCTGGCCGAAGCCCGGGCAGCTCAAGCAGAAGGAGCCGACTTTCTCCTGTTCGGCCCGGTCTTCTTTACTCCCTCCAAAGCCCGGTACGGGAAACCGGTAGGGATAGAGGCCTTGCAGGAGGTCCACAGAGCCATCTCGATCCCGCTCTACGCCATCGGGGGGATAAAGGTTCACAATGTCGGTTCCATAGCGGCGACCGGAGTAGAGGGGTTTGCCGTGATCTCGGCTGTTATGGCCGCCCCTGACCCGGAGCAGGCGGCACAAGACCTCCTGGCAACCTTTGCCCAGGCTCAACCCTCTGCCTCTTCCCAGGAGAAGTGAGACGACCGGAGGAGACCGGTACCCCTCTCTCAGAGGCGCTTTTTGAGGGAGAGGATACGATCCCAGAGAGGAGAAGCTTCGTGATCACGATTGAGCTTTTCCAGGAGAAAAGCGAGATGCTCGGTAGCCTCCAGGAAGTCCGGGTTGATCTGTAAGGCTTTCCGATATTCCTGGATCGCCTTCTCATAGAAGCCCAGCTTCTCGTAGAGAGCTCCCAGGTCAAAATAGGCACGATAGTTTCCACTCTCCCGGGCAATACGCTCCTGGAGTCGGCGGATCTCTTGATGCGGCTGGTCATCGTTCCGCGTCTGGGAAGGCTGGGACATAGGGCTGACAGAGGCACGCCTTTCTGCCTCATAGTGGAGACGTCTGATCTCTGCTTCGAGCTCTACGATCTTCTGTTCGGCAGCCTGCAGCTTCCTCTCTAACTCCCGCTTTTCCTGCTTGAGGCGGGAAACCAGTTCTGCCGTCTTCTTGATCTTCTCTTCTAGCTCCTGAAACTTTTGTGAAAACATCACTCTCTCCCTACCCTCTCCTTCACCTCTCTTGGGGAAAGGAGCCCTCTTCATTACCCAAGCTTTGCGCTATTCGTGGAGGCTCTCAAGCTGCTGAATCAGCTTTTCCAGACGCTCTGCGTACTCCTCCCGCTCTGCCAGCAACGCTTGAAGGCGCTCCTCCGCCTGCAAAAGCTGTTCACGCAACTCCTCTGTCCTCCGCTCCCCCTCCCCTTGTCCTCTCTCGCCTCTCCTCCCCCAGGAAGGACGACGCACCCCATCTGACCAGACAACCTGCCTCTGCCCTGCCAGCGGAGCCCGCCGGCTACTCTCTAAAGCCACGTTGGCGTGAAACCTGTCCCCTTCAGTGCAGACAGAGAGGATCACATAGAGCTCTCCGTTATATTGCAGGCGTTCTCCCACCCGCAGGCATTCTTCTTCGATGAGGAGTTCAGTTTTGCCAGCTTGGTTGGCCAGGCCGTAAAAAGCGCACCTCACTTGCATGCATCCTTCTCCTCCACCGTGAGTTCGCCTTCCGGTCCTCCCTGTAATCTGCGGCTTTGCCTGTAATCCCACAGCTCGCGTTTCAACCGCCGCAAATCACTGCGCACTTTGCTTTGAAAACTCCGCACCAGCTCATTGTGGGTGAGATCACGGAACTTCTTCTTCCCGATGATACGGAACTTATCAAAACTACTGCGGGTAAAGTAGTAGTAGGTATCCCCGATCTTGGTGATGATGACCCGGGTACCGACCTTCAGGTTCTCCACCCGGCGGGAGCGGGCCAGCAGCACATGGCCTTCATCATCCTCGACCAGCCCTATCTGCAAAGGGGAGGGGAACCCCTCAGGGGTGGTGTAGAGGATGGTAAAGGTCTCCAGCCGTCCCTCTTTGGTCGCACTCTCCGGGTCCCGCTTGGGACGGGGGGGAAGTTCCAGGGGGAAGGGATAGGCGTTCTCCCAGCCCTGCACCTGAACCTTCTGCCGATCCGTCCGCTCCAAGATGGTGACGAAGTTGTTGTTCCCCAGTCCACCGATGCTCTGGGCCAATCCCACGTTGGTCTTCTTCAGTTGCCGTCGCTCGTCCACCTCGCCCCGCATCTGCCAGACGATCTCGACAATCTGCGCCAGTCCCGAGGCTCCGACCGGGTGTCCCCGGGCTTTCAGGCCGCCAGAAGCGTTGATCGGCAACTCCCCATCCAGCGCGGTCAGCCCCTTTTCTACCGCCCGCCCCCCTTTACCAGGGGGAAAGAACCCCAGGTCTTCCGTCCCGATGATCTCAAAGGTGGTAAAGGCGTCATGGACCTCGGCAAAATCGACCTCCTTGGGAGTAATCTGGGCCATGGAGTAGGCCCTTTTCGCCGCCAGCTGGGTGGAGCGGAACGAGGTGAAGGAATCCCGGAAGCGGATCCCCAGGGTATCAGTCCCCTGGCCTACCCCGATGATACGAATATCGGTCTTATCCGTCGTCAGGACCACGGCAGCCGCCCCATCGGTGATAGGGGCGCAGTCGTACAGGCGCAGCGGGGAAGAGATCTCCCGGCTCTCCAGATACTTCTCCCGGGTAATCTCCTTCTGAAACTGGGCGTAGGGATTGAGGCTCCCGTTGTAATGGTTCTTGATGGCTACGGCGGAAAGGATGCGCTGCATATGGGGGAGGGAGATCTTGTACTGACTCATATACCGCTGGGTAATCATCGCGGCCAGTGCCGGCATAGAGGCACCACAGTTACGCTCATACAACTCGATCACCTCGGCCAGGATCTTGGTCGTCCTGGCCGTGTGCAGGTGGGTCATCTTCTCACCGGCCAGCACCAGGATATTGCGGAAATGTCCCGAGGTCAGGGCATAAAAGGCGGCATGCAGGGCAGCGGCTCCTGTGGAGGAAGCGGTCTCGATACGGAAGGCGGGCACCCCATACAGCCCGAGATGATCGACTATGGCGGTGGCGATGTTTCCTTCCCCCGTAAACTCCTCGGCGTTCATGACCCCAACATAGACGGCATCGATGGTGGCAAACCGGTCTGGATCTCCTACCGCCTGCTGTGCCGCCCGAGTCAGAAGGGTACGGAGGGAATCCTGTGTCTTGCCAAAACGGGTCATCCCCACACCGGCGATATAGACCCCATTCATCGCTCATTCCTCTCTGCTTGGCTTCTTCCCAAAGGCAAACGCTCTCTGGGAGACTGGTCACCGGGAAAGTCTCTCTACAACCATGCCTCTCTGCTGCTAAGTTTACGAAGAGGGGAGGGATTTGTCAACCGGTTTTTCCTCCTTCTGTAGCCAGATGACACGCCACCCAATGCTCGGCCTCTATCTCCTGCCAGCGCGGGATCTCTTCCCGACACCGATCCACGGTCAGCGGACAGCGGGGATGGAAGGGACACCCGGCCGGGGGATCGATGGGACTGGGGACCTCCCCAGTTAGCGAGATGCGAGGGGGAATCCGATCAGGATCGGGCACCGGAATGGCCTGAAGCAAAATCTGGGCATAGGGGTGAAGGGGACGGCGAAACAACGCCTCTCGTTTCCCCAGCTCGACCAGATGGCCGAGGTACATCACGCCGACCCGATCGCTCATGTGCTCGATCACCGACAGGTCATGGGAGATAAAGAGGTAGGTCAGACCAAGCTCCCGGCGTAATCGCTTCAGCAGGTTGAGAATCTGGGCCTGTACCGACACATCGAGGGCCGAGGTCGGCTCATCCAGGATGAGAAATTTGGGTCGCAGGATGAGAGCGCGGGCAATGGCGATCCGCTGGCGTTGTCCCCCGCTGAATTCGTGCGGGAAACGGTAGAGATGATCCTGGTGCAGGCCAACCAGTTCCAGGACCTCCAGGACCCGATCCCGCAATTCCCGCTTCCTGGCGAGCCGATGAATCCGCAGCCCCTCCCCCACCAGATCGATCACCATCTGCTTGGGATGCAGGGAAGAGTAAGGGTCCTGAAAGACCATCTGCATGTCGCGGTACACACCCTTCATCAACGATACCGGTCGCTCCAGGATATTCTCCCCCTGAAAGAGGATGCGGCCAGAGGTCGGTTCCACCAGGCGGACAAGGCTACGCGCCAGGGTCGTCTTCCCACACCCGGACTCCCCCACCAGTCCCAACACCTCTCCTGGCTGGATGGTAAAGCTCACCCCGTCCAGCGCTTTGATCCAGACCCGAGAAGAGCGTAAAACCCCTGGCTGGTAAGGATAATACTTGGTCAGGTTCTCGACCTGCAGCAGGGGGGAGGGGGATGCACTCATCTTCTACTCCTCTCCTGGTGTCTCTGCATACAAATGACAGGCTACCCGGTGCCCGGGGGCCACCTCAACGGCAGCAGGGATATGGAGGCGACAGATCTCCATCGCCTCTGGACAGCGCGGGTGGAAGCGACAGCCGGAGGGTGGATGGATCAGGTCTGGGACGCTCCCCTCGATCGTGGTCAACTCCTCTCGAGGATCACCAGGCCGGGGAATGGTCTGCAAAAGCCCAACCGTATAAGGGTGACGAGCCTCCTTTAACACCTGCCGCACCGACCCTTCCTCGACCACCCGGCCAGCGTACATCACGGCGACGCGCTCACAGGCTTCGGCCACCACACCGAGATCGTGGGTGATGAGGAGCACAGAGGCTCGCACCTCCCGCACCAGGTCACGCAAAAGTTCTAAGATCTGTGCCTGCGTGGTGACATCGAGAGCCGATGTCGGTTCATCGGCAATCAAGAGCTTGGGCCTGGTGGAGAGCATCATGGCGATCATCGCCCGTTGCGCCATCCCCCCTGAGAGTTCGTGCGGATACTGATTGGCCACCTTATCCGGTTCGGCGATCCTGACCCGGCGCAGCATTTCTACGGCCTCTTTCCGCGCCGCCCGCTTGCCAATCTTCCGCTGGGCGGCGATGGCCTCGGCAATCTGAAAGCCTACGGGAAAGACCGGATTCAAAGAGACTTTAGGTTCCTGCATGATCATGGCGATCTCGGCCCCCCGGATGCGCCGCATCTCCTGCGGGGAGAGGGTAAGGAGATCTCTTCCGGCAAACCAGATCTCTCCCCCCACGATCTTTCCCGGTGGCTCGATGAGACGCAGGATGGAGAGCGAAGTCACCGACTTTCCACACCCGGTCTCGCCCACCAGCCCGAGCGTCGATTCCTGCGCCAGATCCAGATAAACCCCATCCAGTGCCTTCACCACCCCGCGATAGGTGTAGAAATAGGTCTTCAGATTACGTACCGAGAGTAACAGGTCCATGCCTAGTGCCTCTGCCGGGGGTCCAGGATGTCCCGGATCCCGTCTCCCAACAGGTTAAACCCCAGCACGGTAAGGAAGATGGCGCATCCGGGAAAGGTAGACACCCACCACTCTTTCACGATGAAGTTCCTCCCATCACTGACCATGACCCCCCACTCCGGGGTGGGAGGTTGGGCACCAAAGCCGATAAAGCCGAGACCGGCCGCAATCAGGATGATCCCCCCCATATCGAGCGTCATCTGGACGATGATCGGGTTGAGGCAGAGGGGGAGGATATGCCGGAAGAGGATCCGCGTCCTGCTCGCTCCCAGCAACCGGACCGCATGGATATAATCGTTCTCCCGGATCGCCAGCGTCTCTCCCCGTGCTAACCGGGCATAGACCGGCCAGGCGACCAGGGAGATGGCCACCACCGTGTTGGTCAGATTGGGTCCCAGGGCGGCGGCAATCGCCATGGCCAGGATCAAACGAGGGAAGGCCAGAAACATGTCGGTGATCCGCATCAGCACCTCATCCACCACCCCTCCTGCATACCCGGAGATGGCTCCCAGGATCAAGCCGATGCTCCCGGCCACACCGGCCACGATGAAGGCGATCTTTAGCGAGATCCGACTCCCATAGATGATACGGCTAAAAATATCCCGTCCCAGTTGATCGGTACCGAGCAGGTACTTCCCTCCCGGCGGGTGTAAGCGATCCCCGAGTTCCTGATGAATCGGATCAAAGGGGGCGAGCAGGGGGGCAAAGATGGCGGTCAGCACCAGCAGGAGGATAAGACTCAGCCCGAGCAAAGAGAGCGGATTGCGACGCAACAGCACCCAGATATCCCGCCACTCCTTGAGGAAGGTGAGATGCATATCGATCCAGGCACGTAAACCGTTTGATGCGGAGAGCACTCTTTCAGCCATAGCGAATCTTCGGATTGAGAAAGGCATAAGTAATATCGACCAGGAGATTGGCCAGGGAATAGGTCAGGGCGATGAGCAGGGTTCCCCCCATGATGGCCGCAAAATCGAGCGCGATAAAGGCCGAGGTCATATAGCGTCCCAGTCCCGGCCAGGCAAAGATCGTCTCTGTCAACACCGCTCCTTCCAGGAGGCTACCGTAAGTCAAACCGACCACGGTAACGGTCGGAATCAGGGCATTTTTCAGGGCATGCCGGAGGATAACCACCCGTTCGCGCAGCCCCTTGACCCGGGCCGTCTTGATGTACTCCTGCCGGAGGACCTCCAGCATGCTGGCCCGGGTGATGCGCACGATGGAAGCGGTGGAGAAGTAGCCGAGCACAAAGGCGGGGAGGATCAGGTGGCGCAGCGCATCGACAAACACCTCCGTATCCCCGGCCAGCAGGCTATCGATGGTTAACACGCCGGTCACCCGCGGGGGAGGAATCAGGTAGACATCGAGCTGACCCGGGCCAGGCAAAATACCCAGTCGATAGTAGAAGAGGAAGAGAAGGACCAGGCCGAGCCAGAAGACCGGCATGGAGAGGCCGAAAAGGGAGAAGAGCCTGGCCACATGGTCGGTCAGCCGATCTCGATGCACGGCAGAGAGGATACCCAGGGGAATCCCCAGGAAGATGCCGATGATAATCGCTGCCGTGGCCAGCTCCAGGGTGGCCGGGAAAAACTGCCGGAGGTCGTCGGCAACGCCCCGGTTGGTACGGAGCGACTTCCCCAGGTTACCGTGCAGGATGTTCCAGACATAGATGGCAAACTGCTCGGGGATCGGCCGGTCAAACCCCCACTCATGCCGCACACTCTCGATCAACTCGGGTGGAGCCTGGGGACCGAGCACGGCCGAAATAGGATCGGCCGGGATCAGGTGCGAGATGACAAAGGTGATGACCAGCACCCCCGAGATGGTCCCCAGCATCAATAAGAGGCGTTTGACGATGTAGGCGTAGAAGTGCATGAGACGCCGACCCTACTCCTTGCTCCAGGTGTTGAGATGGTAGGCCAGGGGGAGGGCCATCACCCCATGCACATTCTCCCGGTACGCGATCTGCAAAAGCGGTTGGGCAAAGATGGCATACGGGCCTTCGCGGAGGATGATGTCGGTCAGCTTCTTATAGTACGCCTTCCGCTTCTCCACATCCAGCTCCTGGGCAGCCTTCTCCACCAGGGCCGACGTCTCCAGGTTCAGGTACTTGTTGCGCCAGGCGAGCTGCTTGATCTTGGCATCCGGTCCGATGCTGTTACAGTGGGCAAACGGCTTGGCATTGGCATCCGGATCGGCGTAATCGACCCCCCACTGGGCCAGCACGAGTTGCAGTCCCTGGGCCCGGTACTTCTCGTACATCTGGGAAGCCACCATCTGCACGACCTTGGCCTTGATCCCTGCCTCGGCCAGATCGGACTGGATCTTGGTGGCGATATCGACAAAGGGAGGGATCGGAGGGGTGGTCAGCTCGATCTCAAATCCGTCCGGATAGCCGGCTTCGGCCAGCAGTTGCCTGGCCCTGGCGATATCCTTCTCATAGGGGAGGGCCGGATTATACCCCATCAACCCCTTGGGGATGAAGGTCTGCACCTTGATCGCCGATCCTTTAAGGATATTGTTTACGATCCCGTCATAGTCGATGGCGTAACGGATCGCGTTACGCACCCGGTTATCGGAGAGCGGTTTCACCCCCACGTTCATGCCGACGTACATGAGACGGAAGGTCGGCCCTTTGGCGATCTTGATCCCCGGTTTTCCCTCAATCGCCTTGACCTGATCGGCCAGCAGGTTCCAGGCCACATCGATATCCCCCTTCTCCAGCAGGATCTGCTGGTTGGTCGGCTCCGGGATATCCCGGATGATGATGCGCTTCAGCTTGGGGGCGCCCCGCCAGTACTGCTCATTTGCCCGCAGGATCACCACCGCGTTCCGTTCCCACTTCTCCAGGGAATAGGGACCAGAGCCGGCCGAGTGATCGGTCATCCAGGCACTCCCCAGATCCCCGTTCTGCTCGTGTTGTTTGACCACCACCGGATCGACAATGGAGCCGGTGGTAAAGGCGAGGGTAGAGAGGAAGAGGCCGGGGGCATAGCGTCCGTTGACCTTGATCTGCACGGTGTGGTCATCCACCACCTTGATCGTTTTATCGTTGATACCGAACTGGGTGACCAGCCAGGAAGCGGTCTGCTTGAGAGTGGCTACCCGGCCTAAAGAGAAGGCCACCGCCTCGGCGTTGATCGGGGTGCCGCTTGGGAAGCGGAGTCCTTTGCGCAGATGGAAAGTCCAGAGATCCCCTTCCACATCCCATGATTCGGCCAATCCAGGCTGCACCTTGGTAAAATCTCCTCCCAGGAACTCGACCAGGCGATCGTAGAGCTGTTCCACGATGGTAACCGAGGAAAACTCATAGGCCCGGGCCGGATCCAGGGAGACGGCGTCACCGGTGTTCATGCCGATCACCAGCGTATCGGCCCGTCCTCCCCCCCAGGAGAGGGCCGGAACCATCAACAATCCCACGGAAAGGATAGAGACTATCATGCCGAAGAAGAGAATACGCCTCATCGTTGCACCCTCCTTTACAAAGCGGTTAACGTTCCTCACCAACTCCTCCTGTTGCGTATGCACAGTATACACGGAGAGAGCGCGTTCAACAAGAGGAAAGTCACTCCCTTTCCTCCGCGCGCTCAGGATTTCTCTCTTGACAGAGGTGAGAAGATTTTGCTACTGTAAAGCAATTTCGCTTTAGGTTGTGCTCCCAGGATTTCTCCACGGGAGATATCCTGTCCGTGGAGATAGGGGGATGGACAGAGGGCAAGCGGAGAAGGATGATGAAGGTATTGGGGCAAGGGATGAGACATGGATCTGATGCAAGCGCTGGTGCTGGGTGTGGTACAGGGGGCCACCGAGTTTCTTCCGATCAGTAGTTCTGGTCATCTGGTCTTAGTCCCCTGGGTTTTACGCTGGCAGCCCCCAGAGCTCACCTTCGACATCTTTGTCCACTGGGGTACCCTGGCCGCCGTTGTCATCTACTTCCACCGTGACCTGTGGGCTTTGCTGCGGGCAGGGCTCCTCGGCATTCGGAAAGGCGAGTTCTCCTCCGACCCTCAACGGCGGCTGGCCTGGTTGATTCTGCTCGGGACGATTCCGGCCGGGGTAGCCGGTGTGCTGTTCAAGGATTTTTTTACCAGCCTGTTTCGTGAACCGCAACTCGTGGCCCTCTGTCTGATGGGGACCGGCCTGTTGCTCTGGGGAGCCGAATACCTTGGTCGCCGCACCGACTCCCTGGCCCAGATGCGCTGGACAGGGGCGTTACTGATCGGACTGGGACAGGCGATGGCCATTGCTCCTGGAATCTCCCGCTCCGGGGCCACCATCGCGGCCGGTCTCGTCATCGGCCTCCAGCGAGAGGCGGCCACCCGCTTCTCTTTTCTCTTATCTGTACCGATCATCCTGGGAGCAGGGGTGCTACAATTGCGGGAGTGGGGAAGCCAGGGAGGGGGAGGAATGCTGCTGCTCGGGTTTCTTACCGCCTTTGTGAGTGGTTATCTGAGCATTCACTTCCTTCTCCGCTATGTCCAGCGGCACAGCCTCCACCCTTTTGCCGTCTACTGCTGGGTGGTGGGACTCCTGGGATTGTTGATCAGCATCTGGTGGTAGAAACGGGGATGGAGGGAAATACCAAGCCAGGAGTAGCGTATGAGTCAAAAGAGTCCTATCTGGCCTGAACAGTGGGTCAATGCGCTCCGCATCATCGCCCGACCGGTGATAGCGACCCTGCAAAGGATGCGAGTCCATCCGAACCTGGTCAGCCTGGTCGGGTTTCTGGTGGCGATCCTCGCCTTTCTCTTCGGAGCGAGCGGCAGGTTTTTGGGGTTCGGCAT
>RFHZ01000269.1 GCA_003696125.1 Nitrospinota bacterium | reverse complement strand
GTGTATCGACAGGCCCTGGCGGCGGCCCAGGCAGAAAAAGCTACCGGGGAGACTGCACCGGGATAGGTGGTCAGTTTGTCTCTTGACAAGTGGAAAGTAGCGATGTACTATGACGGAACTTTTGGGGAGCTCTGGGAGAAGCCAGAGTAGAGAAGCAGTTTCTGACGCAAGCTTTACGTCGTGGCAAAATCTTAACTAGTAGCAACAGGGAGGAGTCTGTATGGCAGATCAAGAACGGCTCGAAGTGAGTGAGGCAGAGGTGGCGGTCCACTGGCAGGAAGAGGATTACTACTACCCACCGGTGGAGTTCATTGCCCAGGCAAATATGACCGATGCCGGAATCTACGAGCGCTTCAGCCTGGAGAACTTCCCGGAGTGCTTCAAGGAGTACGCTGACCTGCTCGACTGGTACCAGTACTGGCATACCACGCTCGATACCAGTGATGCCCCGTGCTGGAAGTGGTTTGTGGGGGGAAAGATCAATGCATGCTACAACTGTGTCGATCGACATCTGCCCCGGTATCGCAACAAGGCCGCGTTGATCTTTGTCCCGGAACCGGAAGAGGAACCGCACGTTGCCATCACCTATCAGGAACTCTACGTCCGGGTGAACGAGGTGGCGGCCCTGTTGAGAGACTTTGTCGGGTTGAAGACCGGCGACCGGGTCACCATCCACATGCCGATGGTACCGGAACTCCCCATCATGATGCTCGCCTGTGCCCGCCTCGGTGTCATCCACTCGGTGGTCTTCGCCGGTTTCAGCGGTCAGGCCTGCGGGGAGCGCATCGCCGACTCGGGCAGCCATATCCTGGTCACCATGGACGGGTACTACCGGAACGGCCAGCTCCTCGATCACAAGGTGAAAGCGGATGAAGCACTGAAGGCTGCTCAGGAGTTGGGGCAGACCGTCGATAAGGTCCTGGTCTGGCGTCGCCATCGCGGGCAGTACGCCTCCCAGGCCCCCATGGTGGAGGGACGGGATTACTTCATGGATGACCTGCTGGCCAATTATGGCGGCCAGCGGGTAGAGCCGGTGAAGATGCCGGCCGAAGCCCCGCTCTTCCTGATGTATACCAGCGGAACCACCGGAAAGCCCAAGGCCGCCCAGCACAGCACCGGTGGCTATCTCTCTTACGTTGCCGGTACCTCCAAGTACGTGCAGGATATCCATCCGGAAGACGTGTACTGGTGCATGGCCGATATCGGGTGGATCACCGGTCATTCCTATATCGTCTACGGTCCCCTGGCCATCGCAGCGACCAGCGTGCTCTATGAGGGGGTGCCTACCTACCCGGATGCCGGACGGCCCTGGCGTATTGCCGAGCGGCTGAACGTGAACATCTTCCATACGGCTCCCACCGCCATCCGCATGCTCCGCAAGGTCGGCCCCGAGGAGCCGAAGAAGTACAACTACCAGTTCAAGCACATGACCACGGTCGGGGAACCGATCGAACCAGAGGTGTGGAAGTGGTACTACGAGGTGGTGGGGAAAGGGAAGGCGGTCATCGTGGACACCTGGTGGCAGACCGAAACGGGAGGATTTCTCTGCAGCACCATGCCCGCCCTGCACCCGATGAAACCGGGAAGCACCGGCCCTGGTGTCCCGGGTATCCATCCGGTCATCTACGACGAAGAGGGGAACGAGATCCCGGCCGGGTCTGGCAAAGCGGGAAACATCTGTATCCGTAATCCCTGGCCCGGCGCCTTCCAGACCATCTGGGGGGATCGGGACCGGTACGTGGCTACCTACTATGCCAAGTACTGCAAGAACAAGGAGAGCAAGGACTGGCGCGACTGGCCCTACCTGACCGGTGATGCCGCCATGCAGGCGGCTGACGGGTACTACCGTATCCTGGGTCGTATCGACGATGTGATCAACGTGGCCGGTCACCGGCTCGGGACCAAAGAGCTGGAGTCGGCCTGTCTCCTGGTCCCTGAAGTGGCCGAAGCCTCGGTGGTTCCCCGGGTAGACGAGTTGAGGGGACGGGTGCCGGATGTCTACATCTCGCTCAAGCCGGGCTATGCACCGAGCCAGGAGATCAAAGACGCGGTCGTAAAATCGATAGAGGATACCATCGGCAAGATCGCCCGTCCCAAGAATGTCTACATCGTCCCCGATATGCCCAAGACCCGTTCCGGCAAGATCATGCGCCGTGTGCTGGCTGCCCTTTCCAATAACCAGCAGGATGTCGGAGATGTGACCACCCTGGTCAACCCGGAGGTGGTGGAGGAGATCCGGCAGATGGTGCAGGGATCTTAAAGCGGGTATGCCGGCGATCTGTTCTGGGGGATGAGGTCCTGTGAGAGATCAGAGGACCTCGTCCCCTCTCCTTATCGAAATCAAAGCCATGGCTGAGGAGATAAGGAAGGAACCCACCCGGTAACGAGGGGAATACACCGGAGAGAGGAAACTCCTCTGGGAGTTTGGGGACATCGTACTCTGGAAAGGGGGTGGAAAATGGAAGGATCGCAAAAGCAAGGTCCAGAACCGGTCTACTTTACTCCCTTAACCCCGCTGGTCTTTTTAGAGCGCAGCGCTGCCGTCTTTCGGGACAAGACAGCCGTGGTGTATGGGGAGACCCGGTATACTTATCAGGAATTTCAGGCGCGGGTTTACCGGCTGGCCCATGCCCTCCGCCGGATCGGTATCCAGAAGGATGACCGGGTGGCCTTCCTGGCCCCCAATATCCCTCCGATGCTCGAGGCCCATTTCGGGGTTCCCTTTGCCGGAGGAGTGCTGGTGGCCATCAACATCCGGCTCAGTCCGGATGAGATCGCCTATATCCTCAATCATGCAGAAGCCAAAGTCCTTTTCGTCGATACCGCCTTTGCCTCGCTCATCGAGCCGATTCGGGAAAAACTCGAGTTTACCAGGACCTTTGTCAACATAGCAGACGAGGAGGAGTCGGGGCTGGAGGGACCGGAGTACGAGGAATTCTTGCAAAGCGGGAGCCCGGAGCCGATCGCCTGGTCTCTGCAGGACGAGTATGATCTGATCTCCATCAACTACACCAGCGGCACTACCGGACGACCCAAAGGGGTCATGTACCACCATCGGGGGGCCTATCTCAACGCCCTGGGGGAGGTGCTGGAGACCGGGATGAACAGCGACAGCGTCTACCTCTGGACCCTTCCCATGTTCCACTGCAATGGCTGGTGCTTTACCTGGGGGGTGACCGCCATCGGCGGTACCCATGTCTGCCTGCGCAAGTTCGATCCGGCAGCGGTCTTTGCCCTGATCCAGCAGGAGCGGGTGACCCACTTCTGTGGTGCCCCGACCGTGCTCATCTCCCTGGTCAATCACCCGGCAGCCCAGGGCTTCAGGCTTGACTATCCTCTCCGCGTTGTTACCGCTGCCGCTCCCCCTTCCCCTACCATCCTGCAGAAGATGGAGGAGTTAGGGGCAGAGGTCACCCATGTTTACGGGCTTACCGAAACCTATGGACCGCATACCGTCTGCGAGTGGCAGGCACCGTGGGATGCCCTGTCTCCCGAGGAGCGCGCCCGCAAGAAGGCACGTCAGGGGGTCCCGTACATCATTGCCGGGACCGATCTGCGGGTGGTGGATGAGCAGATGCGGGATGTGCCTGCCGACGGTACCACGATGGGTGAGGTGGTCATGCGGGGGAATAACGTGATGAAGGGGTATTTTAAGCAGCCAGAAGCAACGGCAGAGGCGTTTCGGGGGGGCTGGTTTCATAGTGGAGACCTCGGCGTGATGCACCCGGATGGATATATCGAGCTTCGCGATCGCAAAAAGGATATCATCATCAGCGGAGGAGAGAATATCTCCACCATCGAGGTGGAGCAGACCATCGCCAGACATCCGGCCGTGCTGGAGGTGGCGGTGATCGCCATTCCGGATGACAAATGGGGGGAGGTTCCCAAAGCCTTTGTCACTTTAAAGCCGGGGATGACGGCCACCGAAGAGGAGATCATCACCTTCTGCCGGGAACATCTGGCCCACTTCAAGTGTCCCAAGGCGGTCGAGTTTGGGGAACTACCCAAGACCTCGACCGGGAAGATCCAGAAGTATCTCCTGCGGGAGAAGGAATGGGCCGGGTATGAGAAACGCATTCACTGAAGGGGAGGGACAGGACGGTGATCCGAGCACAGGTTGTTGGTGCCACCGGGTACGGGGGAGTCGGTATAGTCGAGCTACTCCTGCGGCACCCCGAGGTAGAGATCACGAGCCTGATGGGGAAGCAGGATGTGGGGCAACCTCTCTCCTCTTATTTCCCGCATCTGCAGGGCTTCTGTGATCGTGTGGTCGAGGAGAGTGATCCGGAGCGGATAGGGGAAGGGGTCGATGTGGTGATCTGCTCCACCCCGGATCGGGTAGGGATGCAGTACGCGAAACGGGTTCTGGAGCGGGGAGCGGCCCTGATCGATTTCAGCGGAGACTTCCGCTTCCGTGATCCCCAGGTCTATGCGGCGTACGCCAGGTTTCATCCCAAAACGGCCGGGCTGCCTCATGCCGCTCCCGATCTGCTCGCCCAGGCGACGTATGGACTGCCCGAGCTCTTCCGGGAACAGATCCGGGAGGCCAGGCTGGTGGGGAATCCTGGTTGCTTTGCCGTGGCAGCGATCCTGGGGCTGGCCCCGGTGGTGAAGGAACACCTGGTTGAGCTCAGCTCGATCGTCTGTGATGGCAAGACCGGGATCTCCGGGGCAGGGAAAAAGCCGAGTGCCCTGCACCATTTCCCTGAGCGCAACGAGAATGTGGCTGCATATCGTATCGCCCAGCACCAGCACAGTGTGGAGATGGAGGAGGTGCTCTCCCTCCTTGCCGGAGAGCGGGTCTCTCTGACCTTTGTCCCTCACCTGATCCCGGTGACCCGCGGCATTATCTGCACCATCTATGCCACGCTCCGCCAGCAGGTGAAAATAGAAACGCTGCAAGACCTCTATACCCGCTTTTATGCCGGATCCCCCTTTGTGCGGATGCGTCCCCCGGGCTCCTGTGCCGGATTGAAATCGGTCATCGGCAGCAACTTCTGCGATATCTCCCTCACCGTAGACGACCGCAATGGCCGCCTGGTCATTGTCTCCTGGATCGACAACCTGGTGAAGGGTCAGGCCGGAAGTGCCCTGCAGAACCTCAACGTCATGTTCGGCTTCCCGGAAGAGATGGGGCTGGATCGTCCAGGTTTCTATCCGTGAAAGGAGGAAGGCTATGCAGTTACGAGGCATTATCCCCCCCATGACCACCCCTTTTGATGAGAAGGGGGAGGTGGATGAAGAGGCCTTTCGAGAAGAAGTCCGCTATCTCCTGGCCGCAGGTGTACACGGATTGGCGGTGGGGGGAAGTACCGGGGAAGGCCATACCCTCACCCTTGACGAGGCCCGGCGGTTGACGGCCATTGCGGTCGAGGAGGTCAAGGGACAGATCCCGGTGGTGGCCGGCATCATTGCCGATTCTACCCGTGCCGTCATCGAGCGGGGAAAGGCGGTACAGGATCTGGGGGTGGCTGCCTTGCAGATCACTCCGGTGCACTACCTCTTCCCGCCCAATGAGGAGGAGATGTACCGCTACTATGCCACGATCGGCGACGCGGTGGGACTCCCCATCCTCATCTATAACGTCGTTCCCTGGGCCTATGCTTCTCCGGCTCTCCTCACCCGGATCATTACCGAAGTCGAGCCGGTGATCGGGGTAAAGCAGAGCGCTGGCGACATGCATGCCCTGGCCGAACTGCTCCTCCGCCTGGAGGAGCGAGGCCTGGTCTTTGCCGCCGTGGATGATCTCCTGTACCCCTGCTTTGCCCTCGGCTCGCACGGGGCCATCGCCGCCATCCTGACCGCCGTACCGCAGTTGAGTGTTGCCCTCTGGAAGGCGGTAGAGGAGGGAAAGCATACGGAAGCGCAAGCCTTACACCGGAGACTGTTCCAGATCTGGATGGCGTTGAGGGGACCCAATCTCCCTGCCCGGGTCAAGGCCGCCATGGAGCTCCAGGGGCAGAGAGCCGGCTGGCCCCGAGCCCCGATGCAGCCGGCGAGTGAGGAAGAGCGGACCCGTATTCGCGAGGCCCTGCAGGCGAGCAACCTGCTCTGAGGTAGAGGTCCCTTACAGCATTAGAGCCGCAAGGGACCTCTGTTTCTCTAGAAGAGGGAGGTGAGGACATCTACGCGGCGGTTTTTCGCCTTGCCCTCTGCCGTATCGTTAGAGGCAATAGGATTGGTTTCACCAAACCATTTGACCGTGATGCGCTTCGGATCGATGTTGTACTGCTCGACGAAGATCTTCTGCACCGCTTCGGCTCTACGCCGCGAGAGATCTTCATTGTAGCGGGAGGAGGCCCGGCTGTCTGTGTTCCCCTGGATCTCTACCTTGACTATAGGATGTTGCTGGAGGAACTGGGCGAACTTTTCGATTTCCGGCATGTATTCTGGTTTGACCTCTGCACGATTGGTGTCAAAGAAGATGCGAAGCGATGGTCTGGTGAAACAGCCGGTGTCATTGACCGGGATTCCGGCCGGTGTGTTGGGACACTGGTCGAGATAGTCGGCGATGCCGTCTTTGTCCGAGTCGGTGGGACAGCCAGCCGCATCGACGGCAAACCCTTCCGGCGTATCCGGACACTGATCCTGATAGTCGGCCACCCCGTCCTTATCCGAGTCGAGGGGACAGCCCTGGGCATCGACAGCCACCCCGCCTGGCGTATCCGGACACTGGTCCAGGTCATCGGTCACCCCATCGCCGTCCGAATCGAGCGGTGCCGCCCGTACTACCGGGGTCGGTTTGGCCGGGCAGAGGGCATTGACCTTGGCGATCACCTCTTTGGCCATGGTAATGGCTTCCTGGGTTCGACACTTCCAGTAGGTTTCATACGCTTTGTCTCTCAGGCTCTGTGCCGCATTGAACTCATCAGGACAGGCAGCGGCTTTGCCTGCCTGACGGGCCTGTGCCAGGGCCTGATCGGCATCGAGGAGCTCCTGGTGCACGTAGAGTACCCCTCGTTGCGGAGCATAGCCCATGCCGGCACAGCCGATAAGGAGACTACCCACCAGTAGACACAATCCGAATAAAAGTCTTTTGGCATGTTTTGAGCCCATAATCAGTCCTCCCACTTGAGCGATTACCCATACTACCCCACATAAGCAGTATCTGTTTTAAAGGCATACCTGTCTGCTGTCAAGAGAATTTTTCCCTTTGCCTCCAATTTCCAGGCCAGGGGGAGTTCCTGCAGACAGGGGACAACGGTCCTGCCTGGGGAGAGGAGACCTGGCAGGATGGCTGAGAGGGGTGGGGACAGTTGGATCTTGACGGGAAGCTCAGCGGGTGATACCCTTTTGCAGGAAAAATGGATTGAGTTTCTTGGGCATCTCGGCTAGAATAGAAGAGACACCAGATGAGAGTC
>RFHZ01000268.1 GCA_003696125.1 Nitrospinota bacterium | reverse complement strand
GGATATTGGGAGTGGTGAGCAGAAGCTTTCCTTGGGGACGGAGAACACGCGAGCACTCCCGCAAGAAAGCGGCAGGGTTCTCCAGATGCTCGATGCCTTCCACCGAAGCCACGTAGTCGAAGGCGCTATCGGCAAAGGGAAGGCCACAGTTTAGATTGACCTGGAGGAAGGAAAGGGCAGAGGAGAAAGCAGCAGGGGGAGTGATGATATCGACGGCGTAGACGGTGAATCCCCAATCGGCCAATGTCTTGGACAACCAAAGGTTTCCAGCCGGAGCATCCAGGACTTTCCCCGGGAGAAAAGTCCTGAAAACCTGGAGCACGGTTTGACGAATAACCGCACGATTCCGGCGGCCTGCCCTCCTCTTTGGGGGAAGAGGCAGAGAAACCCTCCCCCTTCGCGAGATGTCTTTTTTCTGTGTCCCCTGCATAATCTTCGGATGAGGTTACTCCTGCAGAATATCGACCAGTTCGACGCGTTCCCCGGTGTCCGGATTCTCTTCCAGCACCAGCCCCACTCCTGGAGCGTAGAACTTCTGTTCCCTGACTCCAGGTTCGAGGGGAGAGAAATCCTCGGTCTGCAGCGTATGGTCAAAAGCACCAAACGGAACGATGACCGAGGCATCCAGGTTAAGGACCTCTGCCAGGTCTTCCGCCTCTCCGAGGGCAAACTCCTGCCGGTACACGTCTCCTACCTGGGGATCGGCTTCCATAATGATTCCCGGTTTTGCCCCATCTTCACCTGCCTTCCACGACCCGGCCAGGCTGACCAGTTCACCATCTTCAAATTCCTGGGACAGTTCTCCGAAGTACCAGACATTGCCTTCCCTGTCCTGGGCATAATAGTCGAACGTGTCTTCTATGATTTCTCCTGCCACCATGACCGTGTCCCGGACCACGATACAGGTGACACCCAGAATCTCTTTGGTTTCGTGAGTCACGAAGACCTCGGTATGCTCTTCGCCGGCACCTTCGTAGATGAAGGTCGTCCCCGGGGTGAGGGGGAAAAAGGGATTATCGATGGTCTCCACGAAATCGGCCGGATTGATCACCGGATGATAGGGTCCTTCACCTAAGGCTTCGCACACCTCCTGTCGAGCCTCAAACTGGTCTTGACATTCTTCGATCCCGGAGGGGAACTCCTGCCTGGCTTTTCGTTTACACGCTCTCCTTTTTGCAGCAGTCGGCAGGTTATCACAGTTGCCGATGGCGAGCCAAAAGGCACCGAAGGTTTCAAATTGACAGGAGCGAAAAGCCGCCTGAGAGGTCTTGGTGCAAAGGTTCTCTGCCCAAGCTTGCGCTTCCCCAAGACTGCTGAGCAGAGAGAAGGCCAGCAGCATTATCGCTACCACTTCTCCCCAAATGATGAGGCCTCTTCTCCACTCACCCTGGTCAAATATCCCCCGGTATCTCATGTCCTTTCCCTCCTTTGTTAAATAGATTATACTATGCACTGCGTACCTTCCGGTAGCCTCGATTATTCACCATCCTGCCTCTTTTACAGGACAGAAAAGGCTGTTTCAGGATTAAATATAAATCCCGAAGATGAAAAATAGATGAAAAATCGGCATTTTTTTCCCTTTCAGGAAAAGGTAGGGTCATCGAATGAGGCCGAGGGCAGAAGGTATGGTGCAACGGTTATGGCAGATGCGAGCAAAAAGTTGCTTGCCGTGGGCTTCATGTGGCTGCTGATGCACATCGGCGCGGACAGGGTGGTGTGGGCTCAACCCTTTCCTGCTTTCCCCGGAGAGGATCGCCAGGCCGATAGCCCCCTCACCCTTTTTCCCATAGGGTCTCGCTGGCTCGAGCTTACAGGAGAGCTCGAGATGGAGGTCACGCATGATACGCACCTTAACCTCGGCACGACCCCGGACGATGAGCAAACCACGCTGACTCCACAGCTTACGCTGAATGCCAGGATAACGCCGAGTGAGCAGGTACAGGGATTTCTGCAACTGGAGTTCTCGCATGACCTCATCCTGGAAGCCGCATCGGGTGAGTCAACAGATACGACCCGGCCCGCTCTGAAGCTGAAAGAGACGTTTGTCCGGTTCGAGAAGCTCTTTAGCAGCCACTGGTCGTTGCAAATCGGTCGGCAATCCTTTGAAGACCCGCGTCAATGGCTGTTTGATGATCAACTGGATGCCTTGCGGTTGACCTATCAATCTTCCCGCATCCAGTTTGACCTTGCCATTGCTCGGCAGGGGTTGTTCATGACCGACCTCATTCAGGGAAGGAGAGAGAGTTCAGCCGATTATTACTGGCTTTCTGGACAGTATAAACTGAGAGAAGAGACTACGCTCGCCGCTTACAGTCTGATCCATCATGAATCAGACCTCTATTTATCTTTCCTGGGCTTGCAAAGTCAGGGCAAACTGGGATCAAACCTCTCCTATTGGTTCGATCTCGCCCATGTGCGCGGCAAGGAGGAGGGGCGTACCGTCAGGGGGTGGGGAGGTGATGTTGGGTTTCTCTACACTCTTGACAGGCCTTGGCATCCTTTCTTAACGACGGGTTTGGCCTTTGGTAGCGGAGATGGCACGCCAGAGGATGCACGCGACACTGCGTTTCGTCAAACCGGGTTACACGGCAACACCGCCACGTTAGACGACGTTGACTTCCAATATTACGGGGAACTCTTTGATCCTGAGCTCAGTAATCTGCTGATTTTCACCGCTGGCACCGGACTACGTCCCTTCCCCCCCACCTCCCTTACCCTCATGTATCATCATTATCAGCAACACAGGGCCGCAGATACACTTCGAGAGGCGAGGATTACGGCTGAGCCGGCAGGACGCAGTCGCAACCTGGGGCATGAGCTCGATTTCATCGGTAGTTGGGGCTGGGGTAGGTTTGAGCTTACCGTCATCGTGGGCACGTTTTGGCCAGGCTCTGCCTTTGAAGGGACCGTCCCTCTGGCCGTCTTTGCCCAGGGCCGTATCCGTATCGCCTTCGAATAAAGCTGTGCCTACCGATTCCTAGTTGTCACAGGTTTTGCTACTACACGTACAGGGGAAAGAGAGAGTGATGGCAAAGTGGTGTTCAGCGTCAAGAGTGGCGTGTACATGGAGATGGAGAATCTCGGCTAAGGCCTTGACAACAGCGAGACCGAGTCCGGTGTGGCCGCTGGCGGTACGGGCAGGGTCCTTGCGCCAGAAGCGCTCGAACAGGTGAGGGAGATCTTCAGGGGTGAGATCGTGGGTCGGATTGCGGATGGTCAGGTGAACAGTATCACCATCTGCCGTGGCCAGGCAATGAATCTCACTCTGGGGTGGACTGTACGTCACCGCATTGTTCAAGAGGTTATGGAATATAGTGCGTAACAAGTCTCGATCTGAGGTGACCTGACATGTCGATGGTATCATACATCGTAAGGTCAGCATTTTCTCTCGGGCCAGGTGTGATACGGTGGTCCAGCTTGCATCTACGAGCTCACCTATATCGATCGACTGCCAATTCACCTGTTGCGTACCGCTCTCACAGCGGGCCAGGGTCAGGAGGCTATCCACAATCCGCTCCATATGCCGACTAATCGCATGCGCATCGGCAAAGTATTGCCTCACCGCCTGCGTATCTTCTGGCCACCGCATGCCCACTTCGGTCAGGGTACGCAGTTCGGCCAGGGGTGTGCGCAGTTCGTGCGCCACATCGCTGCTGAATTGCCGTTCCCGGGTAAACGCCGCGTCTAAGCGCTGGAGGAGCGCATTGAGTTGCGCCACGACCGGGACGAGTTCAGCCGTCTGTGTCTGGACCCGAATTCCGGTGGTAAGTGAATGGGCATCCAGTTGGCTCACTTGTTGTTGCATATCGTCTAGTGGCCGCAGCCCTACCCGCAGGGCCGAGCGCACCAGCCCGACCATGATCGCCAGCAGTCCGGTAATGACCGTGACCAGGGACAGCCGAAAGGAGCGCAAGAAAGTATCGATCGCTTCTCGAGTGCGGGCAACAACGAGAACTGCGGCACGCTCCGGGAACCGTGTGGGATCAAGGGAAACCTGGCCGGGTTCGCCGTCTGCTTTATCAGCTTGTCCGTTTGCCTCTTCGTCATCATTCAGATCGAGCTGGGGCACAAAGGCAATCTCGACGAGGCGTCCTGAACGGCCATCTGGAAGCACCAGGTCGTGAAAGACAGGCTTGTTGGTGAGCCCAGGGTGGCGTGGCAGTTGGTGCTCCCCCAGGGAGGGAGACCGGGCAATCAACTGACCAGAGGCACGCCAGAGGGCAAAATATTCTGGGTTATCCGTAGACTCAAACTCGGGCATAAACTTATCGGAAAGATCGATTTCGATCTTTTGACCATCATCGTCGGTGAGCGTAATCAGCGCTTGCGCCTTGGCCAGGAGGGCCCGATCAAATTCTCCCACCAGTTGCGCGCGAACGATCGTGTAGAACAGCACCCCGCTTCCGAGCAGTAAGAGCCCCAGGCTGATGACCAGGAGAAGGGTCAGACGACCACGAATGGAGTGCATAGCGCTAGTCAATGACATATCCATGTCCACGTATCGTACGGATGACCGACGATACACCGTGTTTGCGAAACTTCTTCCGGATATTGTAAATCATCACTTCGATGACGTTGCTGTTGATGTCCACGTCATGCGGATACAGGTATTCACATAATTGCGCACTGGAGAAGACCCGGCCACGCCGCAGCGCCAGGTATTCCAGGAGCATATATTCTTTGCGAGTCAAAGTGATGGGCGTGTTTCCATGGAACACCTGCCGGAGATTGGTATTGATGGTAAGGGGACCGATCTGGATGTACGGGTTTTTCGTGCCGTAGCGACGGCGGACCAAAGCCCGCAGGCGGGCACACAGCTCCTCGAAGGCAAAGGGTTTGATCAGGTAATCATCCGCTCCCAGGTGCAGGCCCCGGACACGATCCTCTACCTGATCTTTCGCCGACAGGATGAGAACAGGGGTGTTGTTGCCCTGGGCACGTAACCGTTGCAGCAACGCCAGCCCGTCTATCCCCGGCAGCATGAGATCCAGTATCAGGACATCATAGGTGTACGTCTCGGCAAAGAGAAGCCCTTCATACCCGTCTCCGGCCGAGTCAATGGTAAACCCTTCTCTGCGGAGTCCATAGCCTAATGACCGGCGTAAACGTTCCGAATCTTCGATCAGCAAGACTTTCATGACAGTATCAGGGCAAAGACCACCTCATCTAACCCTGTCCTCCTGGAAATACTGCCAGGAGGCACAGAAACTCTCTCTCTATTATATCCTGCACCTGCTCTGGACCACAAGCGCCCTATCCGGAGCAAGCCTTTTTTCCATGACAAGGCAAACCTCTCTGCCGTTCTTCTCCAAACCCAATCTGTCTGCTTCCCACCCCGGATACGAAGCACATTTTCGTTGCCCTTCTCCGGTTCTTTCCTTATTATAGAAGTAGAGGAGTTGAGACCCGGAGAAGAGAGCCGGAACAGGTTTTGCACCTGAGAAAAACCGGTAACGAGTGCTGTCGAATCTGGAGGAGTCGTCTATGGAGTATCCCCGTCTGCGTGCTGTCGATGCCTT
>RFHZ01000267.1 GCA_003696125.1 Nitrospinota bacterium | reverse complement strand
CTCTCTATTCAGTTCCTCGGGGTGGGATCGTTGTGCTAGCCTTCAGGTTTCCCTCTCACCTCGTCTCGACCCGTCCTGTCGCGGCAGGAGAGGGGGCCGTCCTGGGGCAAGGCTACGTGCAGAGTGGGGCAGGCGAAGATCTGTGCCTGCCCCGCGCGCTGGGTAAGGGGCTCTCCTCCGCCTCCGGGAAATGAGATCAGGCCCCCCGGCCTCCGGCAATTGCCGGGATGATGGAGATCTCATCCCCATCCTTCACCTTGGTATCCTCCCCGTTGAGGAAGCGGATATCCTCCTCGTTGAGATAGACGTTGATGAAGCGTCGTACCGTGCCGTTCTCATCACACAGCCGCTCCTGAATCCCGGGATAATCTTTTTCCAGATTGCGAAAGACTTCTCGAATGCTCGATCCTTCAACCGCGACCTCGCTCTTGTTTTGGGTGAGCTTCTGCAACGGAGTAGGAATACGCACCTTTATGGCCATACCTGCTATTCCTCCCTTTTACTGAATTGCTTTATCCAACCGTACGTGAGATATTATTTAATAAAATACCGCTGCCGTTTTGTCAAGTCTCTCCCTGCCCCGCCCCCCACCTTCGCCATGATGCGCCTCTCTCTGCGAACGAGAGGGAGGGTGCAGCAGCGCCATGCCTACAGGCCCAGGCCGATTACCAGCCTGGACAGAGAGTAAAGGTCTCATCTGGGGAGACTCCTCCCAAGCGATTCCCGTAGATTGCTTCGGGGAGAGATGCTATAATGGGAGAAGGTAGGGAGAGTGAAGAATCGGTGGAAATTTCAAGAGAAAGGGGGAAGAAATGCGGATTCGTATAGCCATTGGTTCTCTCTCTATGGAAGCGGAGTTGAACGACACCCCTACAGCACAGAAAATCGCCCAGGCCCTCCCGATTCAGGCCTCGTTTAATACCTGGGGCGATGAAATCTACTTTGCTATTCCGGTGGAGGCAGACCTGGACGAGAGTGCCCGGGAAGTGGTGGAAGTCGGGGATTTGGGATACTGGCCTCCGGGGAAAGCCTTCTGTATCTTCTTCGGTCAGACACCGGTAAGCCGGCAAGGGGAGATCAGGCCAGCCAGTGCGGTCAATATCGTCGGGAAAGTCATCGGAGATGCCACCGCCTTTCGGCAGGTCATGCAGGAGCGTACGGTACGCCTCGAAGCGACGTAGAACGCGATAGATGCTTACCAATGCCGGGGCCTGCTCTAGGACTTCTCGGTCTCGAGAAGTTCTCGAATCGCCGTCAACAAATCTTGCAGAGAAAACGGCTTATGAAAGGTGCGGTGGGCCCCCAGCTTCTCCGCCACGTTGAGAAAGTCCAGCACTCCTGACCTTCCCCCTCCCGAGATGGCGATGATCTTGGTCTCAGGAAACTCACGGCGTAGTTCCCGAATCGTTTCCAGTCCTTCCTTCTCCGGCATCAAGATATCGGTAATCACCAGATCAGCCGGCTCTGCCCGGTATTGCTTCAAGCCTTCCTTCCCATCCTCGGCCTCGACAACGGTATACCCTGCATACTCCAAAGTCTGTCGAAGCATACGGCGCACCGGGGCTTCATCATCGATAACGAGAATGCGCTTCATGCCTTGTGATTCCTTCTGCTCTGAAACAACGATCTCCTGGTTTGTCACTGCTGTGGTCTGACCGAAATGGGTCTTCTCTCCCCGCCTCACCCTTTAGCTTACCATAAACCGTAGCGAGAATTCACGTTTTTTTCAGACAGAGAGAAAGCTTACGGCCCAGAAGGCCACCCTTTCTCCCCCTCTGGGCCGCAAGAACTCCTCTCCTTTCTGGTGAGGGGACTCCTCAGATCATCTGGCCGGTAGGATCGGGACGGAAGGATTGGAGCACCTTCATATAATTCGCCCGCTCAAAGGCGGCCGGTTCTGCCACGTGCATCTGGCTCATACTTCCCCGCATCTGCGTCACCGATTCGTACTCATGCTCTTCCATCCATTGCCGCATCTCCCGGAGAATTTCCCCGATCCGGTGCACCCCATTGCGGAGGAGTTCGGAGGCCATCATGGCCACATTGGCCCCGGCCATCATGGCCTTGAGCACATCTTCTGCCGTATGCACACCGCTGGTAATGGCGAGATCTACCGGGACCCGGCCGTAGAGGATGGCCACCCAGCATAGCGGGAGACGCATTTCATAGGAGTTACTCAGCACGAGGTGGGGCACCACCTCCAGATGCTCCAGGTCAAAATCTGGTTGATAAAAGCGGTTGAACAGCACCAGCGCCTTTGCCCCTTCCTCGGCCAGACGGCGGGCCATGTAAGCGGTCGCACTAAAATAGGGGCTCAGCTTCATGGCCACAGGAATAGAGACACTCCCCTTCACATCACGGAGCACATCGATATACCTCTGCTCCACTTCGCTTCCCGACATCTGAGGATCGGTCGGAATGAAATAGATGTTCAGTTCCAGTCCATCAGCCCCTGCCTGCTCTATCTTCTGGGCGTACTCGATCCATCCCCCGCTTGAGACCCCGTTCAGACTCCCGATAATCGGGATATCCACCGCCTCTTTGGCCCGGTGGATGAGATTCAAATACTCCTCTGGTCCCACATTGTAATGTTCCATGTTCGGGAAATAGCTCAAGGCTTCGCTGAAGCTCTCCGCACCATAGCTCAGGTAGTGATCCAGTTGGTGACTTTCCCAGGTAATCTGCTCCTCAAAGAGCGAGTACATCACCACCGCGGCCGCCCCGGCATCCTCGAGACGGCGGATACCTGCCACCGAATTGGATAAGGGTGATGCAGAAGGGACAAGGGGATTTTTGAGAGACAGACCCATGTATGTGGTTGAGAGATCCATTGCCGTCCTATCCTCCATTCACCTGCTTCGCCATCTGCTCATATCGATGCCACCGTTCCTCAACATCTCTCTGGGCTTCTTCCAGGAGTTTTTTCGCCGTTTCCGGATGGCTTTGGAGGAGCATGCGGTAGCGCACTTCATTGTAGACATAGCGCTCTAGCGGAATCTTGGGCGCCTTGGAGTCGAGCTGGAGCGGGTTCTTGCCCTGCGCGATCCGGTCGGGATGGTAGCGATAAAGCGGCCAGTACCCCGATTCCACGGCCAGCTTTTGCTGCTGCATCCCCTTGCTCATATCGATGCCATGGGCAATGCAGTGGCTGTAAGCAATGATCAGCGAGGGTCCCTCATACGCCTCGGCTTCCAGGAAGGCCCTGACCACCTGGGTGTCATCTGCCCCCATAGCGACCTGGGCCACGTAGATGTTTCTGTAGGTCATGGCGATCATGCCCAGATCCTTTTTCGGATTCGCCTTGCCGCTGGCGGCAAACTTGGCGACCGCCGCCCGTGGAGTCGCTTTGGAGGCCTGGCCTCCCGTGTTGGAGTACACCTCGGTATCCATCACCAGCACGTTCACATCATACCCGCTGGCCAAAACGTGATCCAGCCCTCCGTACCCGATATCATAGGCCCAACCATCTCCTCCCACAATCCAGACACTTCGCTTCACCAGTACATCGGCCAGGCTCAGCAGATCCCGTACCGCCGGCTCATCATGCCCTGCCAGTCTGGCTTTCAACTCTGCCACCCGCTGGCGTTGCGCCTCGATCCCCTCCTGGGTGCTCTGGTCAGCATTCAACAGCGCTGTTGCCAGCTCCGTACCGATCAGATTACGGAGTTGCTGGACCAGCTGGCGGGCATAGGCGGTTTGCCTATCCAGGGCCAGACGCATCCCCAAACCGAACTCGGCATTATCCTCAAAGAGGGAATTGCTCCAGGCAGGACCGCGGCCGGCTTTGTTCTGGGCCCAGGGTGTGGTCGGCAGGTTGCCACCGTAAATACTGGAACAGCCGGTGGCGTTAGCCACCAGCAGACGATCACCAAAGAGCTGGGTGAGCAACTTGAGATAGGGCGTCTCTCCACACCCGGCGCAGGCACCGGAGAATTCAAAGAGGGGTTGCAGGAGCTGGACATCTTTGACCGTATGGAAGCGGAGGCCTCCATCTTCAGGCGTATCCGGCAGGCGCAGGAAGAACTCCCAGTTCTCCCTCTCCTGTTCCCGCAAGGGGCGTTGCGGTTGCATGTTGATCGCCTTGCGCCGCACCTGGGTCTTGTCTTTGGCCGGACACACCTCTACACAGAGGGCACACCCGGTGCAGTCTTCGACCGAAACCTGCAGGGTATACCGTTTCTCTCCCAGCTCTCGCCAGCGGGCTTTGGCCGATTTAAAGCTCTTCGGAGCCCCGGCTAAGGCCTCCTCGTCATATACCTTGGCCCGGATCACCGCATGGGGACAGACCAGAACACATTTGCCACACTGGATACAGATGTCCGGTTCCCATACCGGCACTTCCAGGGCGATGTTCCGTTTTTCCCAACGGGCGGTAGCAGTGGGGAAGGTGCCATCTGCCGGTAAAGCGCTGACCGGCAGGCGATCCCCTCGGCCGGCAATCAACTCGGCCGTGACGTTCCGCACGAATTCCGGGGCGCTATCCGGTACCACCGGTGGCAATTCGATCCGGCTGGTTACCTGCGCGGGAACCTCTACCCGATACAGCCGTTCTAAGGCCGCATCTACCGCGGCGAAGTTCTGCCTGACCACCGCTTCCCCCCGCTTGCCATAGGTCTTTTGGATCGCCTCCTTAATCCGGATAATGGCTTCCTCGCGGGGCAGTACACCGCTGATGGCAAAGAAACAGGTTTGCATGATCGTATTGATGCGTACCCCCAGCT
>RFHZ01000266.1 GCA_003696125.1 Nitrospinota bacterium | reverse complement strand
TCGCCCCGTAACTACCCCGGGTACTGTAACCCGGAGGTCGATGCCATGATCCTGGAGCAGTCCCGCACCAGGGATCCGGCCAAGCGCCTGCAACTGGTGCATGAGATCGATAAGCGGCTGCAGGAGGAAGGGGCCAGGCCGATCATGGGATGGCGACTCGACTACTTTGCCATGTGGCCCTATGTCAAGAACCTGGTGCCGCACCAGAGCATCTACAACTACGGGCGCATGCAAGAGGTCTGGTTAGATAAATAGATGTTCCGTCCTCGGCCGCCGGCCTGCTGCTGGCGGCCGAGGGCAAAGCCAAGGAGAAGGTGTGCGGGCCTATTTTCTCAAACGATTCCTGGTCGGGCTGCTGACCCTGCTCGGCATGTCTATCGTCATCTTTATCCTGCTCCGCCTGGCACCGGGGAGTATCGTCGATATCCTCTTCGATTCGGCCGGGTATGTCGATCCGGCGGATAAGGAGTTCCTCCGCCATGAACTCGGCATCGATAGACCGCTCCTGGTCCAGTACGGGAGCTGGCTTGTCAATCTCTTTCGCGGTGACCTGGGAAAATCGTATCATTATGATGTCCCGGCCTGGGAGATCATCAAACCCCGCATTCCGGTAACCGTGGAGCTGGGGGTGCTGGCCATCCTGGTCACCATCATCATCGGGGTGCCGGCAGGAGTGGTGAGTGCGGTGCGCCAGGATACCTGGCTCGATTACCTCTTCCGCATCTTCAGCCTGACCGGCCTTTCCATGCCCTCTTTCTGGCTCGGCATGCTCATCATCCTGATCCTGGTACAGGGCCTGGGCTGGATGCCGTCCTTACTCTACATCTCTCCCTTTGAAAACCTCCGCGGTCACGTGCTACAGTTCCTCTTCCCCGCCCTGGCCGTCGGGTACCGCAGCTCTGCCCTGATCATGCGTATCACCCGCTCCTCCCTGCTCGAAGTGTTACGGGAGGACTACATCCGGACCGCCTGGGCCAAGGGACAGCACGAGATGGCGGTCATCTTTCGACACGCCTTAAAGAACGCCATTCTCCCTGTGGTAACGGTCATCGGAATCGAATTCGCCTTTCTCATCGGAGGGCTGGTGGTGACGGAAACGGTCTTCAATCTCCCCGGTGTCGCCCGCTTCCTGGTTGAGGCGATCCTGTGGCGGGATTATCCGGTTGTCCAGAACCTGGTGATGTTCATCGCCATCGTGGTGGTCTTCTCCAATCTGACCGTCGATTTTCTCTATGCCTGGCTCGATCCACGGGTGCGCTATGCCTGAGAAGCTGCCAAAATCCGGAAAGAAGGAAAAAGGGCGGGGAGAGGTCGTGTGGCGGTTCTTCCGCCAGAAGCCGCTCGGGGCCGCGGGAGGGGTCATCGTCTTCCTGCTGGTCCTGACCGCGATCTTTGCCGATTTCCTCGCCACGCAGGACCCGACCCGTACCCATGCCACCCAGACCCTCTCCCCACCCAGCGCCCAATTCTGGCTCGGTACCGATCACCTGGGCCGGGACATCTACAGCCGTATCGTGCACGGGTCCCGCCTCTCCCTGGCCGTCGGGCTCGGCTCGACCCTGCTCGGGGCGATTGTCGGGGGGATTGTGGGACTGCTCAGCGGGTACCTGGGGGGAAAGACCGATCTGATCGCGCAGCGGGTACTCGATATCATGCAGGGACTCCCCCTCCTGGTGCTGGCCATGGTGATGTCGGCCGTCCTGGGTCCGGCCGTCCAGAACGTCATCATTGCCATCTCGGTGCCGTTGATCCCGCGGGCGGCCCGGGTGATCCGTTCCAGCACCCTCTCCATCCGGGAGATGGCCTATGTCGAGGCGGCACGCGCCCTGGGGGTCCGGGGATTCCGTATCGCCTTCCGCCATATCCTCCCCAACACCCTGGGACCGTTCATCGTCTTGATCACGGCGCAACTGGGGAGTGCGATCCTGGTGGAGGCCTCCCTCAGCTTCCTGGGCATGGGGATCCCGGAGCCGTACCCGTCGTGGGGACGCATGCTCTCGGTCTCGGCAGCCGAGTACGCCCAAAAAGCGCCCTGGCTGGTGATCTTTCCTGGGGTTGCTATCAGCCTGGCCGTTTTCGGGTTTAACCTGCTTGGCGATGCCCTGCGCGACGTACTCGATCCCAAGCTGCGGCGCCAATGAGCCTCACAGGGATGTCCGGTCTGTCCTCCTGCTGCGGGGAAGGGGAGGGAGGATGAAGAAGGACCAGAGCACGGCCAGTACTCCCACGATGGTAGCCACCAGGAGGGAGTAATCGAGCAGAACCCAAAAGGTGATGACCCCGAGTACGCCGCCGACACACAGGCGTAATTTCTCCAGGGAGGTGCCTGGACTGAGAAGAGCGCGTAACCATCTGGGCATCGATCTGTTCCTCGTAGCGTCTTTCCCCTGAGTCTAAAACCAGAGAAGAAAGGGGATACGTACAGCAGAATAGCACAAAGGAGATCGACTTGACAAGAGGGTCTGGGAGATCCGGATTTCCCTTAGGGAAACCGGTGACCAGGCCTACCCATGAGAGGAGAAG
>RFHZ01000265.1 GCA_003696125.1 Nitrospinota bacterium | reverse complement strand
TGAGGACTGAGTAGGGGCGCAGCGCGCTGCGCCCCTACCAGGTGTCCGGTGCCTCTGTGGTGCTTTAATCCCCTTGTGCCTGGTCTTTTGTGCCTGTCTTCCAGCAAAAAGAGAGAATTTCTGATGCCGGAAAGGGCGCAAGGGTGTATAATAGGGAAAACGCGAATCATAGGAGCAAGTTTTTGCAGAAAGCGAGGTAGAGGCGGAATCGTATGGAGACGAATGCCAGAGCAGCATCACGACGCGATCGCTATTTAGCCAATCCTTCCAGGGCGTTGTGGACTCTTGCCATTCCGGTCATGGCCGGGATGAGCATCCAGATAATGTACAGCATCGCTGACCTGATCTTTATCGGCCGCATCAGTGCGCAGGCCCTCTCCGCAGTGGCCTTTAATATCCCCCTCTTCTTCCTGGTCCTGAGCCTGACCATGGGACTGGGCTCAGGGGTCACGGCCGTGATTGCACGCTATGTGGGTGCTGCTGATAAAGCCAATGCCGATAACAGTGCCCTGCACGGCCTGCTTATCGGGGTGGTGGTCAGCGCCTTCCTGGCCGGCATCGGCCTGGGGTACGGGCGGGGCCTGCTACGCCTCATCGGCACACCGGAAGAGATCCTGGAGCTGGCCTGGTCCTATCTACAGATCCTCTCCCTGGGCATCCCTTTTCTGGTCCTGTCCAGCTCCTTCGGCTCGATCCTGGCCGGAGAAGGGGATACCCGGTTTCCGATGATGGTCTCGGGATTGGGCACGCTCACCAACATCGGTCTCGATCCGGTATGTATCTTTGTGCTGGATCTCGGCCTGCGGGGAGCCGCCGTGGCCACGGCCCTGAGCCAGGCCATGGTCTTCGTTATCTTTGTCTATCTCCTCTTGGGAAAAAAGCGCTCGTACATCAGCTTCCAGTGGCATAACTTCCACTTTGCCTGGTCGCTGCTGAAAGAGATCATCACCATAGGGCTTCCCGCCTCCGGGTCCATGCTGATCATGTCCTTTGGTAGTGCGGTATTCAACCGTATTCTGAGTCACTACTCGGCCCAGGCCGTGGCCGCGTACCAGATCGCCGGCCGCATGGACATGCTCATCCTGTTACCGATCATCGCCATTGCTTCTGCCCTGGTCACCCTGGTCGGCATGTTCTGGGGAGCCAAAGAGATGGCCAAACTCCGCTTTATCATCAGGTACGGTACCAGATGGGCGGTCACGATCACGCTGGTTGGGGCGGTGCTCATCTACAGCTTTGCCCCGACCATCGTGCGCTTCTTCACCGATGATGCGGAGATCCTGCGGATTGCGGTCGGCTATCTCCGTATCATCGCCTTTGCCTACCCCTTCATCGCCATCGCCATCACCAGTGGGCGTTCCCTGCAGGGACTGGGCAAAGGGACCCCCATGCTCATCATCACCTCGGTACGCATCCTGCTGGTGTCTGCTCCCCTGGCCAGCCTGATGGCCTTTGTCTTCCAGAAACCGATCGAGTGGGTATGGTACTCGCTCCTCTGCTCGGTCCTCGCCTCGGTAACCATTGCCGTCCTCTGGTTACGGTCGGCTTTACAAGAAGTGCTGCGTACCTCCACTTCCCCTGTTGCTCAATGAAGGAGAATCGCTGATGATTACCCGTCCCCCGGCCGAGATCGGCATGCCTGTAGAAGAGATCGATACCCCGGCCTTACTCCTCGATCTGGAGGCCTTTGAGCGCAACCTGCAGCGCATGGCATCTGCCATAGCCGACACCCCGATCCGCCTGCGTCCCCATGCCAAGACCCACAAATGCCCGGTGATTGCCCTGCGCCAGATCGCGCATGGAGCCGTCGGGGTCTGCTGCCAGAAGGTGAGTGAAGCAGAAGCCATGGTCTATGGCGGGGTAACCGATGTCCTGATCAGCAACGAAGTGGTCGGGACCCCCAAGCTGCACCGCCTGGCCTCCCTGGCCCGCCAGGCCCGGGTGATGGTCTGTGTCGATGATCCGGGAAACATTACCGATCTGAACGAGGTGGCGCTTGCCTACAAGATCCGGCTCTCTGTCCTGGTCGAGGTCAACGTAGGGGCCAACCGCTGCGGGGTGGAACCGGGAGAACCGGTGTTGCAACTGGTGCAGCACATCACCCAACTCCCTGGCCTCCGCTTTGCCGGCCTGCAGGCCTATCATGGCGCAGCCCAGCATATCCGGGACTTTGTACAACGCCTGGAGGCGATCCAGAGTGCGGTGGAAAAGGTGGATCATACCCTCGATCTCCTGCAACGGCACGGCTTTTCCTGCCCGATCATCTCTGGAGGAGGAACCGGGACGTACCGTTTCGAAGCGGAGAGCCAGGTGTACACCGAACTGCAGGCCGGATCGTATATCTTCATGGACATGGACTACTCCCGGAATCTCGATGTAGAGGGGAAACCGTGGCAGGATTTCGAGCAGAGTCTCTTCGTCTATACCACGGTGATGAGTCGTCCCACCCCGGATCGGGCCGTTGTTGATGCCGGACTCAAAGCCCTGAGCGTCGATGCCGGGATGCCAGGGGTTTATCAACGTGAGGATCTCGAATACGTGCGGGCTTCGGATGAACACGGTAAGCTGGTGGTGCATGATCCGGATTGTACCCTGCGTGTCGGGGACAAGATACGCCTGATCCCGGGCCATTGCGATCCCACGGTGAACCTCTACGACTGGTATATCGGTATCCGGGGAGACCGGGTAGAGGCGATCTGGCCGATTACGGCCCGGGGAGCAGTGCTGTAGATTCCTACAAGCCTCTCCGCACACGACATTTCCCCGTCGTTCCGTCATCCCAGCCCCACCCGTAGGGGCACAGCGGTGCTGCGCCCTGATCCTGGAAGCGCTACCCCCACCCAGGAGACAGCCCCACCTGTAGGGGCGCAGCGGTGCTGCGCCTCGATAGGGCCTCTCTCCTAAATTGTGAACCAAGACTCCCTCCGCAATTCCTTGTTGACAGGAAGGCCCAGATCGGTATAATGGGCACAAGAAACAAGAGGAGAGGGGAATGCGGTTCATATCCTGCCTGGGCATAGGGCTACTCTGCTTTCTCGTCATCCTGGCTCCCGGTGCCTACGCCACCCATCCTGGAGCCGGAGATGCGGGTGAAACCTGTGCCCATACCCACTACGGACGCCTCCACAGCCTCTGTGCAGACGGGGTGAAGGGGACAGCGTGTACCGTTAATGGGGAAGTGGGACAGTGTGTGCAGACAGAGGTTGCCTGCCTGTGCCAACCGGAGCGGGCAAGGGTACAGGAGTTTCTCTTTCGAGACCTGGAGCGCTCCGTGCGCATGATCCTGGATACGGCCGAAGCGACGGAAACGCTGGGACAGAGTATAGCCTGCAGCCAGATGCACCGCCTGGTGAATCAGATGTCCTCTGCTCTCCTGGGCCTGGAGGAACTCGGCTCTTTTGATTTCATCAATACCAGACTCCTGCGCGGTATCGATAGCCTGTTGCGCAAGCTCGATACCGTAGACGAAGCGATGCTCACCTGTTTTGCCGGAACCATCACCACGGTGATCAAAAACCTGCGCCGGTTCCTCCTGGAGAAGAAGATCGAACTGATCAAGGCGTATGGGACGCTGTCTCCCCAGTGAAGGAGAGGGGAAAGCGGCCACACACTTCAAGGGGGGAAGATAGGCGAGCATGCTGGAAAAATCGCTGAAAAAACGCCTGCACGATCTGCAAGAGAGAGAAGGGTTCTTTCGCTTTATCGTCGAACACAGCAGCGATGCCATGGTGGTGGTTGATCACACCAGGAGGGTGCGGTTTTTAAACCCGGCCGCCCTTCGCCTCTTTCCGTATCCTGCCGAACAGATGCTGGGCCAGCGATTCCCTTTTCCCCTGCATACCGACACTCCCCAGGAAATCGATCTCTGTCCGGATAAACGGGAATTGCGCATCGCAGAGATGCGGGTAGTCGAGGCCTCCTGGCAGGGAGAAACCTTCTACGTGATCACCCTGCGGGACATCACCGAGCAGGTACGCTTACGGGAGAGGCTGCGGAGCCTTGTCCTCATCGATGACCTCACCGGCCTGTATAACCGGCGCGGTTTCCTTACTCTGGCCGAACAGCAGTTGAAGGTTGCCCAGCGCAAGAAACAGGGTCTGGTCCTCGTCTTTACCGACTTAGACGACCTGAAGCAGATCAACGATACCTTTGGTCATCAGGAGGGAGACAGGGCACTGGTCGACGTGGCCACGATTCTGAAAGCCACCTTTCGTCAATCCGATATCATTGCCCGCCTGGGGGGAGACGAATTCGTGGTGCTGGCCCTGGAGGCGCATGCCAGCAGGACCGAAGCGCTTACCACCCGCCTGCAGAAAAACATTAAAAAGCATAACACGCACGCCCAACGCCCCTACACCCTGTCGATGAGCATCGGGACTGTCCGCTACAACCCGGAATTTCCCTGCTCCATCGAGGATCTCCTGGCCCAGGCCGATGCCCATATGTACGCCCGGAAACAGAACAAACGAGAGCCCTGACCCGGTCCGCGAAACCCCTATCCTTCGATCACTTTTCAGGCATCTCCCCAGACCGGCGACAACTCCTCCGACAGGGTATTCTGAGCTTATGATGCTCTTCTATCCCTCCCTTACAAAGGCCCAGGTCGACCGCAAGCCAGGAGGGGGGGCAAAAGCATCATCTGTTGAGAATACCTCCGGCAGAGAGGACTTGATGAATCTGCCCAGGCAGTGTACAATGAGGACAATGATGGGGACGACAACGGCCTTGCGCAGCTTCCTGGAGGGAGAAAGAGAAGGATACATCTATGAAACGTCACCCCCTAGAGCAGATACGGAACATCGGTATCATCTCCCATATCGATGCGGGAAAGACCACGGTGACCGAGCGTATCCTCTACTATACCGGGATCTCGCACAAGCTGGGAGAGGTGCACGACGGGGAAGCGGTCATGGACTGGATGCAGCAGGAGAAGGAACGGGGAATTACCATCACCGCGGCTGCCACCACCTGCCGGTGGCGCAACTGCATGATCAACATCATCGATACCCCGGGCCATGTCGATTTTACCATCGAGGTGGAACGCTCCCTCCGGGTATTAGACGGGGCCATCGCCATCTTCTCGGCGGTGGAAGGGGTGGAACCCCAATCCGAAGCGGTCTGGCACCAGGCGGATCGCTACCGGGTGCCACGCATCGCCTTTATCAACAAGATGGATCGGGTGGGTGGCGACTTCTTCGCGGCGGTGCAGAGCATCCGCGAGAAGCTGGGCGCCCGGGCCCTGCCGGTACAACTCCCCCTGGGAAAAGAAGAGGACTTCCAGGGGGTGATCGACCTGATCAGCATGAAGGCCTATGTCTGGCATGCCGAAGACCTGGGGAGAACCTATGAGGAGGTGCCGATACCGGAAGCGTCTCTCGCCGAGGCTGAACAGTACCGGGAGGCGCTGCTGGAAGCGGTAGTCGAATATGATGAGACCCTCCTGGAGAAGTACCTGAGCGGCACTCCCCTCAGCCGGGAAGAGATCCTCCGCGCCATCCGCCAGGCCACGCTGGGACTGCACGTCTTCCCCGTCCTCTGCGGCTCCGGACTGCGCAACCGGGCTATCCAACCCCTGCTCGACGCGGTGGTCGATTATCTCCCTTCTCCCCTCGATGTCCCCCCGGTGCAGGGGATCAATCCCCAGAGCGGAGAGGTGGAGACACGCGCCAGTGATCGTAACGCCCCTTTCTCTGCCCTGGCTTTCAAGATCCAGACCGATGAGGGAGGACGCCGCCTCACCTATCTCCGCATCTACTCTGGCCAGATCACACCCGGGGCCCAGGTCTACAACACCAACCGCAACACACGGGAACGGATCGCCCGCCTCTGGCGCATGCATGCCAACAAGCGGGAGCGACTGGAATGGGCAGGGGCAGGGGATATCGTTGCTGCCAGCGGCATCAAGGAGACCTTGACCGGTGAGACCCTCTCCGATCCTGATCACCCCATCCGTTTCGAAGAGATGCACTTTCCGGAACCGGTCATCTCCATCGCCATCGAGCCGCGCAGCATCGGGGAACAGGATAAGCTCCTCTGGGCCCTGAACAAGCTGGTGGGAGAGGACCCCACCTTCCGGGTAAAGTCGGATGAGGAGACCGGCCAGTTGATCCTCTCCGGCATGGGAGAACTGCATCTCGACGTGGTCATTCGCCGTCTCTTAGAAGACTTCAAGGTGGCGGCCAAGGTGGGTAAACCGCAGGTGGTATACCGGGAAACCATCACCCAGCCGGCCAGAGGGGTGGGGAGATTCTTCAAGGAGATCGGTGGCAAAAACCACTACGGTCATGTGGAACTGCTCCTGGAACCCCTGGAACGGGGTGCCGGTTTTCGCTACCAGGTCTCCCTGCCGGACGAAGAGCTGATCCCTCCCCCCTTCCTCCCGGTCATCGAGGAGAGTGTGCGCCGCAGCAAAGAGGTGGGAGTGGTGGCCGGCTACCCGGTCATCGACGTGCAGGTCACGCTCGTCGGTGGCTCGACGCATGAGACCGATGCCACCGAACTCGGGTACCAGATCGCCGCTGCCCAGGCTTTTCAAGACGGGTGCCAGCAGGGACAGCCGGTCCTGCTGGAGCCGGTAATGGCGGTGGAGATCGTGGTACCGGAGGAGTTCATGGGAGCAGTCATCGGTGGGATACAGGCCCGGCGAGGACAGGTCGAGCAGATCACGTCCCGGCAGAAGCTCCAGATCATCGATGCCCTGGTCCCGCTGGCTGCCATGTTCGGCTATGCCACCGAACTCCGCTCCATCACCCAGGGACGGGGCACCTATACCATGCGCTTCTCGCATTACGATCGGGTGGAGGAACGCGAGGCTCACATCCCGTAGAACAGTCGCTCACCCAACTGGCGGGGCAGACCGGCCTGCCGGATCTTCTCATAGGCCTGCTCCACATCGTACTCGACCCGCACCATCCTGCACTCCCTGCTCTCACTATCAAAGAGCGCATAGCAGGCCCGCCAGTCTCCATCGCGGGGCTGGCCCACGCTCCCTACATTGATGATGTAGCGATTTTGGGGAGTAACGGTAAAGGTATCATCGGTGATCACATCGATCTCTGTGCGGCTGGTCAACGGGGAGAAGAAGGTGATCGGTCGATGCGTATGCCCGACAAAGGTTAAGGGGGGCAGATCGGGAACGTGCAGAAACACCTCCCGGGCCTGAGCAGGAGAAAAGAGGTAGGGGAATTCTTCCTGGCGGTAGGGAGAGCCGTGACAGAAGAGCATGTCCTCCTCTCGGATCTGGTAGGGGAGCTGTTGGAGCCAGCGGATATGTTCCGGTTTGAGAACTCGTGTACACCACTCCACCGCTGCCCGGGCCACCGGGTTGAACCACTCCGCGCCCATGCGCTGGCAGCAAACCGCATCATG
>RFHZ01000264.1 GCA_003696125.1 Nitrospinota bacterium | reverse complement strand
TGCTTTGGCCGTTTCAGCGTACTCTGCCGTGCGCTTGGGGGCACGGTGTGCCGAGGAGATGGTCATCTCATACGGTACCCCAAAGTCGCGGAGCACCCTGGCCGCCTCTTCCATCACGGGCAGATCAGAATCGCTACCCATCACGATACCCACCTGTGGTGTTGGCATATCCGTTTCCTTTCCTGGTCTGTTGTTCTCTCTGGTAAAAAGCCTTTACCCTGCGGACATAGGCCTGTGTTTCCGGGAAAGGGGGGACCCCCTGCCAGGTTTCTACCGCGGCCGGGCCTGCATTGTACGCTGCCAGGGCCAGGGTCAGGTCTCCCTGAAAGCGATCCAGGAGGGAGCGCAGGTAGCGGACGCCGCCGGAGATGTTCTGCTCCGGATCCCACGGATCAGCCACTCCCAAAAGGCGGGCGGTCTGGGGCATGAGCTGCATCAGTCCCTGGGCGCCTTTGCTCGATACGGCATACGGGTCAAAATGCGATTCGGCCAGGATCATGGCCTTGACCAGGGCAGGATCGATCCGGTAACGGCGAGCCTGGCGCTGGATGATGGTGTCCAGGGAGCGGGTCTCGGGAGGGGAAGAGGTGGGGCGTTGCGGAAAGCGGACCAGGATGAGGTGAAAGACCCCTCTCCGGTCCCGGTACACCAGCACCCGCTGCTGCCCGGAATGCGCATCCGTGACCAGAGGGATCAGCGTGGAGGCTTTCCGGGCAGCGATCTCCTCTTCCACCGGTTGCTCAGTCGAGAGATGGTACCGCTCCAGGAGAAAGGGGAGGGGGGCGAAGAGCAGGGTCAGGACCAGATGCCAGAGCATAAAACGTTTCCACATCGTCTCTTTTCCTCTTCCACCAGCCTTCCCTGACCGGTATTCTTGAAAGCCCCACCGCCGAGGACGCCGAGTCCACAGAGCTTTTTTGCTTATACATCCCGGCGTTCTCCGCGAGCTCGGCGGTAAAAAGTTTTTTCGGTAACGTATGGCCTTAAGATGACTCAGAGTGCAAAAGGGTTAGTAATAGCTACTTACTTATCAACATAATCGATTCGCCGGCAGAGGTCAACCTCCCCGGCCAGAGATTTCCCATTTCCCCCCTCTTCTGTCCCCAGAACTCAGCCCTGGCTCCACACTGGGGATGCCGATTTTTTGCTTATTCCTCTCCGCGTTCTCCGCAGGCCTGGCGGTAAAAGCTCTTTCCGGTGTGGTGACGTGGACGCCAGGGGGATTTTTTGCTATAGTAGTAGCGAATCTGGGGTGATACAGGACCGCCAGGGATGTCGGATCAGTGGGAAATGGTGCCTGGCGGGTATTTGAGGACGCATAGTCGAGGAGAAGTCATGCATAAGATCGAACGGGTAAAAGCCGCGTTACAGGGAGAAGAGGTGGATCGCCCTCCCTTCAGCTTCTGGTACCATTTTGGGCTGCAACACATGGAGGGGACCGTCCATGCCGAGGCGGAGATCGGGTTCTATCGTGCCTATGACGTGGACTGGCTCAAGGTGATGAACGATTACTCTTATGCCCTGCCCCCCGATATCGAGTTTATCGAAAAGGCAGAAGACTGGTACAGGCTGGAGCCGCTTGCCCCGGAGCAGAGCGGGTTCGGGGAGCAACTGAAGGCGCTCACCGAGATTAATGAAGCGCTGTGGGGAGAAGCCTGGTTCGTGGATACGGTCTTCAGTCCCTGGACCACGGCTGCCCGTCTCTCCCGGGGCGATCTCCTCTTCCGGCATCTCCAGGAGAACCCGGAGGCGGTAAAGCACGGGTTGCAGGTGATCGCGCAGACCCTGGCCGACTATGCGGTTGCCGCCATCGAGCGCGGGGCAGCCGGGATCTTTCTCTCCGTTTCGGCGGCAACGGCAGACCTCATGAGCGAGGAGGAGTACGTAACCCTGGTGAAGCCGTACGACGCCATGATCCTGGAAGCGGTCCAGCATATCGGGAGCTTTAACATCCTGCACATGCACGGGGACAATCTCTTTTACGAAGCGCTGCGGGATCTCCCCTGCCATGCCGTCAACTGGTCGAGCCGGTACACGCTCCCCACCCTGGTACAGGGACGGGAGCTCTTCCAGCGCTGTATTCTGGGAGGGGTGGATGAGCGGCGCACCAGCCGGCTGACCCCGGCCGATATCCGCGAGCAGATCCGGGAGACGGTACGCGTGGCAGGGAGCAGGGGGATCATGATCACTCCTGGTTGCTCGGTACCGACCGATACGGCGAGCAGGATTCTGCACGCCTTCAAACAGGGGGTGGAGCAGTTACGCACCGGCTAACCCGTCTTTTACCCTCTATCCCCCGGCGGTGAGGGCCGGAGCGGGGCAAAGCGTCCCTTCTACCCGCTCTTTGGTCACCCGCACGATCCGGACGGGAACGATCTCGTTGATCAGGCTCTCCGGGGCATCGACCACCACCCGGATGTAGTTCTCACTCAGGCCGGTGAACAGACCGGTCTCTTTCTCCCGCTTGCTCTCCACCAGGATGGGGAGGGTGCGTCCCAGGAAGCGCCGGGCAAAGGCCTGCTTCTTTTGCTGTCCCAGCTTGCGCAGGAGGGCACTCCGTTCCGTGATCACCTCCGGGGGGAGGTGACCCGCGTACCTGGCTGCCGGGGTTCCCTGTCGGACAGAGAAGCTGAAGACGTGCAGATAGGTGAGAGGGAGGCGTTCCACCAGTTGTCTGGTGCTGGCAAAGTGCCTCTCCTCTTCGCCGGGAAAGCCGACGATGATATCTGCCCCGATGCCACACTCCGGCATGCGCTGGTGGATGCGGGTGATGAGATCTGCGTAAGTGGCCGCATCGTAGTTCCGCTTCATCCGGCGTAAGATCTCATCGTCTCCGCTCTGCAGCGGGATATGGAGATGGTGGCAGACCTTGCGGGAGCAGGCGATGAAGTCGATCAGCTCTTCCGATATGGTACTCGGTTCCAGGGAGTTGAGGCGGATGCGCTGCAATCCCTCGATCTTCTCCAGCTCCTGCAGCAGGGAGAGGAGGGTCACCTTTCCAGGCAGATCCCGTCCATAGTTCCCGGTATGCACTCCGGTCAGATCGATCTCCTTGTACCCGGCTTCGACCAGGCGGCGGGCATGGGCCACCACATCTGCCAGCGGCCGGCTGACACTCCTCCCCCGTGTGTAGGGGATGATGCAGAAGGAGCAGAACTCGTCGCACCCGTCCTGCACCTTGATGGTTGCCCTGGTAAAGCGGCTAAAGGCAGAAGGATCGATGGGAGGAAAGGCAAAGCCCGGCCCCCCTTCGCGGCGGAGGTTACGGACCCGGATCTCTGGGGTAGCCGCTTTTTCCCGGAGTTTCTGGTCTACGAGCCGGTACAGTTCCCCTTTTTCGGCATTACCCAGGACGAGATTCACCCCGGTCAGGCGGGCAATGGCCTGGGGATCGCGCTGGGCATAGCAGCCGGTCACGACCACCAGCGCCTCGGGATTGTTGCGGCTTGCCTGCCGGATGATGCGCCGGGCTTCGGCATCGGCGCGTTCGGTAACGCTACAGGTGTTGATGACGTAAACATCCGCCACCTCGTTATACTCGACGATCTGGTAGTCATGGGCATGAAAGGTGCCTTTGAGCGCTTCCGTCTCATACCCGTTGAGTTTGCAGCCAAAGGTATAGAAAGCCACACGCTTCTTCATCGTCTTCCCTTATCTCTATTGTCGTCCTTCCGAGAATTGGAATCCTTCTTCGGCCGGATTGAGATCGATAAAGGCGGAAAAGGAGCCGGAGCGAAAAGAGCGACTCCGGTTCCCGCTGGTAAAGGTCAGTTCAAAGGAGCCGCTGATCTGGTTCCCGTTGACAAAGCGGAAGTTGATGCTGCCGGTAACGCTGCTGGCGGTAAAGGGGTTATCCCCCTCTTCCGTATAGGTGGCGCTCGGCTCGAAGTTTGACGGCTGGGTGCGCACGATGTCGATATCCTGATCCTCCACGATATCCTCCTCGGGAATGAGGATGGTCAGTTCGGCCCGTCCCACCTCCTGATCCGGGGAGAGATCGGTCGGATCGATGGGGAAGAAGGAGAAGGAGAGGGAGAGGTCCCCCAGATTGCGCTGGTTGCGTGTTATCCTGATCCCTATGGCCCGCTGCACGATGGCATTCTCTCCTCCCCCGATATCGCTGTTACTGTACTGGGCGGTAAAGGTCCCACGGGGAGTGAACAGGTTATCCGGTTGTTGCGAGAGCGGCTCCTGGGCCTCAGCCGTCGGCTCTGCCCCCTTGGTACAGCCCCAGAAGCAGAGGTTGACATCGCATCCGGTAAGGCTCAGGCTGAGCAAGAAAAGCAGGAGGAGTATCCCTCCTGTCCTTCCCTTCCTTGACATCGTGTACCCCCCTTTTCCCTTGTTCTCTTTCTCATCCCTGCTGTTCAGACCGCTACCACACTGAGGCCGGCTCGTTCCGCCTCTTCCAGCATCTCCTCGCCATGCACCAGCAGGGTCTTTTCCGCTTCGATGGCCAGTGCCGCCGCCTTCCCTTCGGCCAGGCAGCGGATGGTCTGCAGGCCTACGGTAGGCATATCGAGCCGCAGATCCTGTTGGGGGCGGCTGACCTTCACCACCACCGCCCCTTCCTTTCCCAGGGCGCATCCGCGGCGGATGGTCTCATCGGTCCCTTCCAGCGCCTCCACTGCCAGCACCATCTGGTCACGCACCACGATGGTCTGGCCGATCCCGAGCCGGCCGATCTCCCGGGCCAGGGGTACCCCGTACTCGATATCCGCCCACTCCCGGCGTGTCGGTCTGCGTCTGGTCAACACCCCCTTGGACGGCACCTGGTCGGCGAGAAAGTGTAAGGGGGGGAGGACGTGAAACCCTTCCCCTTCCAGTTCGGTCACGATGGCGGCGAGTATGGTGTCGTCATCCCGGTTGGGAAGGCGAAAGAGCAGGCGTAAGGCTCGCAGATCGAAGCGGAAGCGTTCGAAGAGGATCTCCTTGTTCACCTTCCCGATCAGAAGGACTTCAGAAATACGCTCCTGGCGCAGGGTAGACAGGATACGGTGGGCCTGACCGGGACTCAAACGGTACATCCGCTCCGAGATCCCTTGCAGGGCCGTGGGGGTGGTATCGGTAAGGGCGATACTCACCACGCTGTACCCCTGTGCCCGGGCTGCCCGGGCCACCAGGAGGGGGAGTTCCCCTCCTCCTGCCAGCAATCCGAGGCGTTTGGCTGCCATCTCCTATTTCCCCACCAGGCTCATCTGGCGCACCACCCCACTCTGGCGCAATATCTCCACGATGTCAAGCGCAACCTGCAGGGAGTAGAGCTCATCGTCTACCGAGACCACCCGTTCCCCGCCGTTAGTTGCGCAGTTGATCAGGTGCTTGATCTCCAGCTTGAGCGGGTTATCCTTATGTACAAAGATCCGCTCGATGAACGATTCCTGTTTATAGCGGAGCTGTTCCCGGCTCAGGACATGTTCAGAGGAGGCCTGGCGGTGGATACGGATGTCCTGGTCGGTATAGTTGAGCAGGATGTACGCATCACGCTGCGTGATGGCCAGCGTGCGGATCTTCTCCTGGGTGGCGCGGCTGGCGGTGATGCTGGCGATACAGCCGTTATCGAAGAGGATCTGCACGTTGGCCAGGTCTTCGAGATGGGAGAAGACCGAAGCGCCAAGGGCATGGATCGTCTTTACCCGGGCATCGACCAGATTCAGGATGATGTCGATATCATGGATCATCAGATCCAGGACCACGCCATCATCCTGGATGCGGGGGACAAAAGGGCCCAGGCGGTGGCTCTCGATGAAGATCGGGTCCTTGACGATGTTCTTGAGTTCCTGTACCGCCCCGTTGAAGCGCTCCACATGCCCGATATGCAGTACCACGCCGTGCTCCTGCGCCAGCCGGAAGAGGTCTCTCGCTTCTTCCATGCTGTGCGTGATCGGTTTTTCCAGCAGCACATGGACACCGGCGGTCAGGAAGTCTTTGGCAATCGGGTAGTGTAAGGATGTAGGGACGGCGATGCTGACCACATCGACCTGGTCGAGAAGGGCGCGGTAGTCGGTATAGGCTTTGGTGTTGTACTTTTGGGCAATTTCTCTGGCCCGGCCGGCATGGATGTCGGCAACCCCGACCAGATCGACATCAAAGAGTTCTGCATAGACCCCCACGTGGTACCGTCCCATCTGGCCAACCCCGACCACCCCCGCGCGAATATTGCCCATAATCCCTTTCCTCCATTATCGATAGATGCCTCGGGAAGAGTTCTCGATAAAGGTCACAAGACGCTGTACCTCTGCACTCATAGGGATCTCGGCCTTGATGCGTTGCAGCGCCTGTGAGGTATTCAGGTTCGACCGGTAGAGGAGCTTAAAAGCCTGCTTCAACTGGAGTCGCACCGGTGCAGGAATCTGGTTGCGCTGCATGCCCACCGTGTTTAACCCCCGGATCTGCATGGGGTTCCCTTCTGCCAGCATGAAGGGGGGCACATCTTTTCCGACCCGAGACCCTCCGCTGATCATGGCCAGAAAACCGATCCGCACGAACTGATGAATGGCGATATGCCCGGAGATGAAGGCCCGGTCCTCCACCTCGACATGTCCGGAAAGACCGGTATAGTTCACGATCACGACATGGTTCCCGATGCGGCAGTCGTGCGCGATATGCGTATAGGCCATCAGGAAGTTATCGTGGCCGATGATGGTAGCCCCTTCCTCCTGTGTGGATCGATGGATGGTCACGTACTCGCGAATGATGTTGCGATCCCCGATCCGGACAAAGGAACGAAATCCCTTGTATTTGAGGTCTTGCGGGGGAGCACCGATCACGACACCAGGGGAAATCTGGCAGTCCCGGCCCACTTCGGTCCAGCCCTCGATCACGGCATGGGGACCGACAGAAGTTCCCTCTCCCAACCGCACATGGGCTCCGATAACCGCAAAGGGTCCGATGGATACCCTCTCTCCCAGCTCAGCCCCGGGGTGGACAACTGCCGACGGATGAATCTCGGTCATGGTGCTTCTTCGGAGATGATCGCCTGCAATTCCGATTCTGCGACCAGTTTGTCCTGGACAAAGGCCTTGCCTTTGAAACGCCAGATCCGATCTCCACGGCGTTTAAGCACGGTGAGCTCCAGCCGGACCTGGTCCCCTGGCAGCACGGGTGCCCGGAATCTCGCCTTATCGATACCGGTGAAGAGGGCGATGTTCTTCCCCTTGCGTCCCAGGGTATAGAAGACCAGCACCCCTCCCACCTGGGCCATGGCTTCGATCAGCAGGACTCCTGGCATGATCGGATACCCGGGAAAATGCCCGGTGAAATGGGGTTCGTTCAGCGAGACGTTCTTGATACCGACGATCCGTTTCTCTTTCTCGATCTCGACGATGCGATCGACCAGGAGAAACGGATAGCGATGGGGGAGATACTCCTGGATTTCTCGCACATCCATCACTGTTGTCACGGCCTTTCCTCTCCTTTTTCTAGGGCAGCGATGCGTTGTTCCAAGTGTCGGAGTCGCGCGACCAGATCGGGAAGCCTGGGGATACAGCTCTGCACCCGGCGCCAGTGGCGATGGTCGATGGCAGGTGATCCGGTGAGCACGGCACGGGGAGGCACATCTTTAGCCACACCAGATTGGGCGATGATCACGGCCTGATCCCCGATGGTGACATGATCGAGCACCCCGACCTGTCCGGCCAGGGTCACCCCTTCCCCCACCCGCACACTTCCCGCAATCCCTACCTGGGCCAGGAGGAGGGAGTGTGCCCCTACTTCCACGTTATGCGCGATATGGACCAGGTTGTCGATCTTGGTTCCCCGCCGGATGATGGTGCTCTTGAGGGTGGCACGGTCGATACAGACGTTGGCCCCGATCTCCACCCGGTCTTCGATCTGCACGGTGCCCACCTGTGGAATCCGGTAATGTTCTCCCTGTTCATCGCGGGTAAAGCCGAAACCGTCGGCTCCGATGACCGCCCCGCTATGGATGATGACGTCGGCTCCGATACGGACTCCCGGGTAGACACTGACGTTGGGGTAGAGGACCGTTCGCGGCCCGATCTTTACCCCCCGACCGATGAAGACACCGGGATAGAGGACCACTCCGTCCCCGATCTCTGCCCCCTCATCGATGTAGACAAAGGGGTAGCAGACGATCCCCTGTCCCAGGCGGGCAGAGGGAGCCACATAGGCCCGTTCGCTGATCTGCGGCCGGAGGGGCTCGGGAGGATAGAAGAGTTCTAAGAGACGGGCAAAGGCCAGGTAGGGGTTGGAGACTTCGATGGCGTCTCGATCTACGGAAACCCCTGGAGGAACAATGACCGCCGCAGCGCGAGAGGTGGCCAGTTGGGAGAGGTAACGGGGAGCGGCCAGGAAGGTGATGTCCTCCTCTCCGGCATCTTCGATGCCGGCAACCCCGCGAATACATCGCTCCGGGTCCCCCCGCAAGGTCCCCTGCACCCACTGCGCGATCTCTGCCAGTCGCTTGCCCATCCTCTCCTCCTCTTTTTCCCCCTGGCTAGCGTTTTTGCGCATCGTAGCGCCTGATCACCTCATCCGTCAAGTCGATAGTGCGGTCAGAATAGAGGACCACCGAGTCGTTCTTCTCGATGATAAGGACAAACTGCCTTTCCTGGCCGATCTTGGCAATGACCTTGCTCAGCTCCTGGAGGATCTCGTTACGCAGTTGCGCCTCTTTTTCCCGCAATTCCTGGTTGGCATCCTCGATAAAGCGGTTGGAGTCTTCGATAAAGCGCCTCAGCTTGCGCACCTCGCGGCGATAGGTCTCCTCTTTCTTCTGCCTGGCCGCTTCGCTCAGGACCAGTCCCTGCGTGCGCAGCTCCTGCTGGAGTTTCTGCAGCATCTGCTCCTTCTTTTCCTTTTCCTGGCGTCGCTGTTCGATCTGCTGGGCAAGCTGGTCCCGAAACCGCTTCAGTTCTGCCGCCGCCTTTTGTCCGGCGATCGATTCGTTCAGGGCTCGCTGCAGGTCGATCACCCCGATCTTGCCTGCCGCCCCTTCGGCCCGGGGCAGTCCTGCTGAGAACAGGAGGCCCAGCCAGAGACTTACCATCCCGAGCAGGCATATTCCACTGCTGAAGCAACGCTTTTTCTCTGTGCTCATCCTTCCTCCCTCTCTCCTCTTCTCCTCTTGCCTTCCCTGACGGGCAGGGTGACCGGATACGGTTTTACGTGAGTCACCCGCCCTCTTCCCGTCCTTTCCCTCAGAAGAAGGTACCGATCTGGAAATGGACCTCGCTCGGCCGCTCTCCCGGTTTGCGATCCAGCTTGAATCCCCAATCGACACTCACCGGTCCCAGGGGGGTCACAAAGCGGATCCCCACTCCTGCCCCCTTGCGGAGATCGAGCGGGTCAAACTCTCCCTTATCGTAGACATTCCCCAGATCGAGGAAGGCTACCCCTTTCAGCACATCCCCGATCGGGAACTGGAGTTCTGCACTCAGGAGGATCTCTGAGGTTCCCCCGATCGAATCACCGTTCGGGTCTTTGGGTCCGATATCCTGAAAGCGAAAGCCGCGTACCGTCTGCACCCCTCCCAGGAAGAAACGCTCGAAGAGGGGGAGATCGTCCCCGAACAGGCCCTGTCCAAACCCGACCGTTCCCCGCAGCAGCAGGATCAGGTTGCGAAAGAGGGGAAAGTATTTGGCCGTATCGCCGGCCACCTTGTAGAAGGTGGCTGACCCGCCTAAGACGGCGAACTGGGTGCTGAGGACGGTCCGCATGCCTCGTGTCGGGTTTAAGAAGTTATCCCGGGTATCGCGGGAGAGGGAAGAGATCAGAGAGCTCGTTGTCCGGGTTCCTTCTTCCTGGCGGAGGGCTTCCGAGGCGGTTTCGGCTACATCGGCCACATTGACCACCTGGAAGAGGTACTGCAGGTTGAAGCGGGTGAACTCGCCGATCTCTTTCCCCAGGCCGATCCCTGCTCCTGTATCCCGTGAGGTGAAGCTCCGCAGGTCGCGCCGCCGGTTGAAAGC
>RFHZ01000263.1 GCA_003696125.1 Nitrospinota bacterium | reverse complement strand
TCTGTGGCCATACACCGGGTACAGGGTGGTGATCGATCTGGTACACTGGGTCGTGGATGAGGAAGCCACGGCACAGTGACGATGTGCACATGACTTCAAATGTGAAACAGGGGAGGGATGGTATGCAGCAGGCTGATCGAAAACGGTATCGTCTCGGATTTGACGTGGGGGGAACCTTTACCGATTTTGCCGTGTACGACGAAGAGAGCGGGTCGGTGTTGACGGCCAAAGTACTCACCACTCCTGCTAACCCGGCCGATGGGGTCATCACAGGCCTCCGCCAGATCGCCCAGGAATATGGCATCGCCCTGTCCGATATCCATCAGGCGGTGCATCACGGCACCACCCTGATCATCAATGCCCTGATCGAACGCAAGGGGGCCCGGACCGGTCTGATCACCACCCGCGGCTTTCGTGATGTGCTCGAATTTCAACGGGAATTCCGCTACGACATCTACGATCTGAACCTGGTCTTCCCCTCTCCGCTGGTCCCCCGTTTCCTGCGCAAAGAGGTGACAGAACGTACCCTGTACGACGGGACCATCCTTACCCCACTGCAGCAAGACGAGGCAGAGCAGGTGGTGCGGGAACTCCTGGACCAGGGAGTCGAGGCCATAGCGGTCTGTCTCCTGCACTCCTACAAAAACCCGGCGCATGAGCGCATCATCGGCGAGATCGTGACCCGGCTGGCCCCCCAGGTTGCCCTCTCCCTCTCCTCCGATATCCTGGCCGAACTCCGCGAGTACGAGCGGACCGTCTTAACGGTCATGAACGCCTATGTCCAGCCCCTGGCCAGGCGCTACCTCACCCATCTCCATACCCGCCTGCGTGAGGAGGGATTCCAGGATGTGTGGCATGTGATGGCCTCCAACGGGGGGGTGCTGACCGTGGAGAAGGCAGCCACCTACCCGGTGCGTACCCTGGAATCGGGTCCGGTCGGGGGAGCACTGGCTGCCGCCTATTACGGGAAGCTGACCGGTTTTACCGATCTCCTCTCCTTTGATATGGGAGGAACCACGGCCAAGTCGTGTGTCATCCAGAAGGGGGAGATCAGCATTACCACCGACTATGAGGTGGCACGGGCCAAACGCTTTAAGAAGGGGAGCGGCTTTCCGGTCAAACTCCCCATCGTCGATATGATCGAAATCGGGGCCGGAGGAGGGAGCATCGCCCGCATCGATGAACTCGGCCTGATCACGGTGGGACCGGAGAGTGCCGGAGCCAATCCGGGTCCGGCCTGCTACGGGTTGGGGGGAGAGGAGCCGACCGTGACCGATGCCAACCTGATCCTCGGCTATCTGAATCCCGACTATTTCCTGGGGGGAGCGATGCGCCTGGACCGGGACGCTTCCCTCCGCGCGATCCAAAAGATCGCCGATCCGCTGGGCATGACCCCGGTAGAGGCGGCCTGGGGAATCCATGAGATCGTAAACACGAACATGGCCGAGGCGGCCAGAACGCACATGGTCGAGCGGGGAGTCGATGCCCGGACCCTGACCCTGTTTGCCTACGGCGGGGC
>RFHZ01000262.1 GCA_003696125.1 Nitrospinota bacterium | reverse complement strand
TACCATTACCGTGCAGGAGACAGATCCGGTTCTGGCCACGCACATTGCCAACACCTATGTGCAGGAGCTGGATCGCTACAATCAGGAGTCGAATATCACCAAGGCCAAACGGCTTCGCCTCTTTCTGGAGGAACGCCTGGCCCAGGCGAATCAGGAACTGATCCGGGCACAAAAGGAGCTGCGCACTTTCCAGGAGCAACATAAGGCCATCTCCATCTCTGAGCAGGCCAAGCAGACGCTGACCACGCTGGCTGAGCTGGAAGCGAAAAAGTTGGATTTAGAGGTGGAGCTGGCAGCCCGCGAGCAGTTTGTGCGGGAATCCCACATGCAGATCAAGGCGCTACAGGCCCAGATCGCTGCCATCCAGAAGAATATCGAGCAACTGAAATACGGCGATGTGAAGGCCCGGGCAACAAAGCAGGATGGAACGCTGGAGTACTACCTGCCCCTGGATCAGGTTCCCCTCCTCTCCTTTCAAGAGAAACGCCTGCTGCTCGAAGTCGAAACCAAGTCCAAGCTGGTCGAGTTTTTAACCACCCAGTTGGAGCAGGTCAAACTCGATGAGGCACGGGAGCTACCGACCATCACCGTTTTAGAGCAGGCAGTGGTGCCGGAAGAGCCGGTAAAGCCGAAGACAAAACTGATCCTCGTTCTGGCCATGGTGGTCGGGCTGTTCGGTGGAATCATGGTGGCCTTTATCGCCACCTATTTCGAGCAGGAGACCAAGGATGCTGAGCAGGGCTCGAAGTGGGAGGAGATGCGGCAAGGACTCCGCGAGGATGTGCGGCGGGTGGTTCGCCTGGGAAAGGGGTACCTGTGGGTCGGCCTGTTTTTTCTCTTGACCGCCTGCGATAAGCTGCCCTGGTGGGAGGTGTCTCCACCACTCGAACCGGTGAATCTCCCGGTGTCTCTCCTTGCGGCCGGCTATGAGAAGGGTATCTACCACAGCAGGGACGGAGGGTTATCGTGGACTCTCCTCCCTCTAGAGGATTCGGACATCTCTTATTACTTCAAGACGCTTACCCTCCGCCTTCTCCCCACCCCTGTCCTCTATATCGGTACCACGGGGCAGGGAGTGTACCAGGTGCCGCTGGAGAGAACAAGAGGTTCCATAGCCCTGCATCGACTGCAGGGGGTAAATGTCAAGACCATCCTGTTTTCCCCGACCGAACCGGAGGTGCTCTATGCGGCGACCTGGGGACAGGGGGTCTTGCGGAGTCGAGATGGGGGACAGAGCTGGGAGGAGTGGAACCAGGGGTTGCCCTATCTCCATGTCCGTACCCTGGCCGTGACGCCGACCACACCGCCTACCCTGTACGCAGGCACCATAGGAGGGATATTCCGCCGGCAGGAAGGACAGCCCCATTGGGAGGCAAAAAGCAAGGGGTTGTTGGTACTCGATGTGAAAGCCCTGGCCATTAATCCGGAAAATCCGCAGGTCCTGTACGCCGGTACCGGTGCGCACGCAGAGTGGGGGAGCCTCTATCGGAGTACCGATGGAGGAGAGAGCTGGACCGCGGTAGCCGATGGGCCGGGGGGAGTGACGGTCTTTACCATCCTTCTCGTTCCAGGAGAAGAGCCGGAAATCTGGCTGGGGACATCCCGGGGCGTGATGCGCAGCAGTAATGGAGTCGAGTGGGAGGACTGGAGTGCTGGTTTGCCTGGGGCACCGGTCTATAGCCTCGTTCTGGTGCAGAAGCCGTCTCGTGCGCTCTTTGCGGCGACGCATGGTGGCGTGTATCGTCGGCTCATGAACGAAGAGACCTGGCTCCCCCTCTCCTATGGCCTGGAGGGAGAACTGGTAACGGCATTGATTCCTGCCCCTTAGATTAACCAGGAACCGAGAATACTTACCCGGTGTTTGCACGAATGAAGGAAGAGGGGATGATGGGAAAGGGACGAACACAACGGGTGATTTTGCTTTTTAGCCTCCTCTCTCTTGGCCTGGTATGGGCATGGGGAGGAGTGGTTGAGGCCCAGAGCAGTTCAGGGACTCCCACCTATGGCTTCCCTGCCTCTTCAGGGACCCCTGCTCCTCCTGGCCAGCCGTCTGGGACAGGAGTTTCCCAGGCGCCGACCACCCCTACCGGCCCCGTACCATCAACAGGGGTAGGGGGGATGCCGGGTGGGACGCCGCCGGCGGGTATATCACAGGGAGCACCGTCACCGACCCCTCTCCCCGGTGCACCGCCTGGTGCCGCTCTCCCTTCTCCCCAGCGCCTCCCGCTAGCGCCGGGAGAGCAGCCAACAGGTCCTCAACCTGGACAGCCGGTACCCGGAGAAGGACCTCAACCGGTGGAGGGACAACCCACTGCTCCTGGAGAAGCCCCTCCTGGTCGGGCTGTCTCCCCGGAAAAGACGGCTCCCGAACTCCCGGCCGAACCGTTGTCCCCGATCGAAGCCAGCTTTACCGGTCCGGTGCCCCAGACCCGGGAGGTTCCGCTACGGCAATTTGGGTACGATCTCTTCTCCCAGGCGTCACGTGGCTTCATGCCCCCTACCGACCTGCCGGTGGGCCCAGATTACATCATCGGGCAGGGGGACAGCCTGCTGGTTCGCTCCTGGGGGAGTGTCTTCTTTGACTACAACCTCACCGTGGCCCGCAATGGACAGATCTTTCTCCCCGAAGTGGGGCCGGTGCAGGTGGCAGGACTGACCTTTGCAGAAGCAGAGCGGTTGATCCGTCAGGCCGTGGCGACCAAGTACCAGGATGTCCAGTTGACCGTGACCCTGGGACAGCTCCGCAGCATTACCGTTTTCGTCATCGGCGAGGTGGTGAGACCGGGGAGCTATCAACTGAGTCCCCTTTCGACCCTGCTTCATGCCCTCTTTGCGGCCGGTGGACCGACCAAGCGAGGGACTCTACGCCGGATCCAGCTCATCCGCAACCGGCAGATCGTGGGGGAGGCAGACCTGTACCGCCTGCTGTTAGAGGGGGACCAGAGCCAGGATTTTCATCTGCGCTCAGGAGACACGGTCTTTGTCCCCCTGATCGGCAAGGTGGCCGGTATTGCCGGTAATGTCCGCCGTCCGGCCATCTACGAGCTGCGAGGGGAGACCTCCCTGCAGGAGTTGATCGAGATGGCAGGGGGCATCACCCCCTTCGGATACACCCAGACCATCCAGGTAGAACGGGCCCAGGGACACGAGCGGAAGGTTATCCTGGATCTGAACTTGAACCAGGCGCTGCAGGACGGCTCTGCCCGGCACATGCTCCTTCAGGATGCCGACCTGGTCCGCATCTCCCCTATCTCTACGCTGATAGAAAACCAGGTGGAACTGGTCGGTAATGTGGAGCGACCGGGACGGTACGAGTTCAGGGAAGGGATGCGTGTCAGCGACCTGCTCCGGTTGGGACATCAACTCCTCCCTGAAACCTATATGGATCGTGCCGAGATCGAACGTCTCGTCCCCCCGGATAACCACATGGAAGTCCTCTCCTTTGACCTGGGGGCCCTGCTCAACGGGGATACCAGCCAGGACCTCTTCCTGCAGGAGCAGGATCGACTCATCATCTACTCGGTGTACGATTTCAAGGAGCGGCCGACGGTGCGGGTCGAAGGAGCGGTACGCCGGCCAGGGGTCTATCTCCTGTTCAAGGGGATGACGGTCAGCGATCTGATTCACCGGGCCGGTGGGCTGGCCAGAAGAGCCTATATGCTCAAGGCAGAGCTCAACCGGATCTTCTCCTCAGACTCGACGGCACAGGCGCAACTGATCCCTATCCAGCTCGACAGGGCTCTACAGGGGGATCAAAAGGCGGATATCCCTCTGCAGGAGATGGATACCCTCTTCATCCGGGATCTCCCGGAGTGGCGGGCAACGGCGCAGGTGGTTTACCTGGAAGGGGAGTTCGTCTTCCCGGGTCAGTACGCCATCCGCAAAGGAGAGCGACTCAGCTCGGTGATCCGACGGGCAGGAGGGTTTACCGAGCGGGCCTTTCCCAAGGGGGCCATCTTTACCCGGGAGTCGGTACGCCAGGAGCAGGAACGACAACTACGCGATATCCTGGAATTGACCCAGATCGAAACCCTGAAGCTCGAGGTAGAGACGGCGGCAACACAGCTCGAACCCCAACAGCAGGTCAACCAGGAAGCCCTGCAGGCGCAGAGACGCCTGCTGGAACTCCTGGCCAACCGGAAGCCTTCCGGACGGATGGTGGTTCATCTGGACGATCCGGATAAGCTGGAAGGGACACCGGATGACATCGAGCTCCAGCCGGGTGACCGCATCTTTGTCCCCCTGATCCCCTCCTCGGTCAACGTCGTGGGTGGGGTCTTCAATCCCGGGGCGGTCGCCTTTCGAGAGGGGGAAGACCTGGACTACTATCTGGACAAGGTGG
>RFHZ01000261.1 GCA_003696125.1 Nitrospinota bacterium | reverse complement strand
GGTGATCCCCAACGGCTTCTACCTGGCTGCCCTCTTAGACCTCATCGCCAAGCAGGTGGATGCTTCGGCCTTCCTGGCCACCCTGCCCCTGCCCTCGGCCCTCTTAAGCCTGCTGGAGCAGGTAAACACAGAGGTGAGAGACCGGTTGAGCAACCTGCAGGGGACGGATGAGCAGCTCTTGCGGGCCGTCTTGCTCCAGCTCGGCCCGGCCGCCTTCCGCATCACCGGGATCACGCTTACCCCGGAGAATGTGGAGGCCGCTCCCCCCTTCTCGGTGGCGGTGAATCAGGGGGACATCGATCGCGTGGCCGGGGTGAACAGCGGTCCTCCCCAGGTCATCGTGGAGGGAGGGCTTTTCCTGGAAGGGGAGGTGATCAGGTTAAACGAGGAAAAGACGATACGCACCGATACCCCTACCGCCGCCGTCTACTTCACCAAGCCCCTGGATACGGCGACCACGGATAGGGTCCAGATTATCGTCGAAAACAGGAGGACAACGACTACCTTACCCTTTACACCGCAGGATACGCAAAGCTTTGCCGAGGTCTTCTGGCGGGAGAACGACTCTGTCCTCTTCATCCAGGTGACCAACAGAAACGAGACCTTTAAGCTGCGGGATAATACGCCTTATGAGGTGAATGTCGATGTCCCCTCGACGGTGAAAGCCAAGGATGGGACGGCCTTTAGAGCCGATGTTATCGGTCCCATCCTCTTCTTTGTCGATCTCCCCTGAGGGAAACAGGAGAGGGTCCCGCTTCTGCCCGGGCGCTGCCTGGAGGGCCGGGACCCTTATTTCTGCGACCAGCCCATCCGCTTATTCATCTCCTGCTCGTAGAGCTTCTGGTACATCACATCCCACTCCCGGCTCCCCTCGATGATCTTGCGACTGTAGGAACGGAGGGTGCGGCGGACTTCCTCATCAATGCTCTCCTCGATCTTCAACTCCTCCGTGATACTGCGCACCACCTGCAGCCGCACATCGTTTTCCGCAATGAGAAAGCGAACCTCGGGAATCGATTTGAGTTCCTGCAGGATGAGATGGGAGAGATGGTTGATCTTTTCCCGGCTGAGACGCATACCCTCTCCTTTATAAGATCAGGCCCCGCTCTTTGATCAGCTTGCGCTTGACCAGGGCAAACATCTTCTGGTATTCGATGTTCCCTCTGGCCATATCGGCCGCATAAGCCTTCAGGATCTCCCGCACTTCCTCGTTGAGACGATCTTCGACCAGCAGGTCCTCGGTGATCACGTGCCGGACACGGCCGATGATCTCCTCTTCTTTCTCGGGAGGGATCTCTATCGCCTTCCTCTTGAGAAGATCGTGCACCAGGGTTTTGGCCAGATGGGCAATCATCTCCTTGCGTAAACGCATCGGAACTTTCCCTTTGCTCTGGTTGATGAAGAAAGTGCTCTCTATTCTTTCTCCCCAGCACCTCACGGGCTTAGAGGCCGCCCTTTTCCCTCTACAGTCTATTTTTACATAGACGATTCGGGCCTGTCAAGGGAAGGGGAGAAGAATGATGACAGAAGAGGATACACCTGTCAGGCTAGTGTATCGCTTTAAGGGTTGCCTTGACCCGGTTGTGATAGAAGGCCTTGAGCACCCGTTCCACCCCGGGATACTTGGCGATCACCTCTTCCAGGTCTTGCTTGGAGAGCTCCAGGATCTCCGATTCCTCGATGGTGGTGATGGTGGCGGTACGCGGTTTCCCGGTGAGGAAGGACATCTCGCCAAAAAACTCCCCCTCCTTGAGCGTGGCCAGCACGACTTCCTTCCCATCCGGCTCCCGGCGAACCACCTGAACCGCACCGCTGCTGATAAGGAAGAGAGAGTTGCTCGGGTCTCCCTGGCGCACCACAACGGTATGAGGAGGGAAATTGTGCACGGCCATCTTGCTCAGCACTTCAGAAAACTGGTCAGGGGTGAGATCAGAGAAGAGGGGAACCCGTACCCGGTTCTGAGGATCTGGAGTCGCCGAAACCGCTGAGGAGACACCGGCCAGTTCTTCTGGCATCCCCTGCTGGGCGTATAGCCGGGCCAGTTGCTTATAGACATCGGTCTGGGAGGGGTCGAGCCGCACGATGATCTTGTATACGGCCATGGCCTTGATCGGCTCCCCTCGCTGCACGTAGTGGTTCGCCAGCAGCCTGTACTCGGTGATCGCTTCCCGGGGCTTGCCCGCCCGGACATAGAGATCGGCAATCCGGCGATGGAAACGCATGTCTCCCGGAGCGAGGGCGAGCAGTTTGCGGAATTCCGCAATCGCCTTGTCCCAGCGCTGCTTCTGTATGTACTTCAGTGCCCGGGCTTGCAGTTTTTCTTTACTTTCTTCTCGACCAAAAAACAGCATCGTCCCCTCCTCGCGTCCCAACTATTTGCCCTCATATCCTCTCCCATCCTTCTATCGACATCTTGCCGGAAAATCTTGACAAAGTCAATCCTTTTTCCTGGAGGAGAAGAGCGAGGGACGAGGAGAGGTGCTGATACGGTATCCCTGGCCGGTGGTCTCGATGGTGATGGCTCCCTGCCGGTCGGTGCGCAGGACCCGAATCCCCTGGCTCTGGTAACGGCGCAACACCTGGGGATGAGGGTAGTGTAACCAGTTCATGGCTCCCACAGAGATGACGGCTACCGCGGGTTGTACCTCCTGCAGAAAAGGGAGACTGCTCGAGGTCCGGCTCCCATGGTGCGGTACCTTGAGCACCGTGGTGCGGAGCCGTCCCCGATACGCTTCGACCAGGTGCTGTTCGCCTGTCTCCTCCAGATCTCCGGTAAAGAGGAAGCTCACCTCCCCGTAACGGAGGCGCAGGACCAGCGAGCGGTTGTTGAGATAGGGATCATCGGTAGGGGCATAGCGGGTCTGGAGAGAGCGGGTAAAGGGGGGGGAGGGGTGGAGTACCTGCACCTCCACCCCTCCGAAGGCTGCGCTGGGGAAGGTGGTCGGTTCGGTAAGGGGGTGATAAATCCCCTTCGCTTCTGCCCGGGCCCTGAGCCTCAGATAGGATGGGGTACGCACCGCAGATCCGTTGTCCCAGAGCTGCCCCACCTGGAAGGTATCGAGAAGGAAGAGGAGGCCCTTTAAGTGATCGGCGTGGGGATGGCTCAGCACCAGGATATCGATACGACGCATCCCTTTATCCCAGAGAAAAGGGGCCACCACCATCTCTCCCATATCGAAGTCGTCGCTGAACGATCCTCCGCCGTCGATGAGCATCGTCTTCCCGTTCGGGAACTCGAGCAGGGCGGCTTCTCCCTGTCCCACATCGAGAAAGGTCACGCGCAGCGAACCGCTGTGCCTGTAGTACCCATACCCATCACGGAAGACGAGGAGAGAGAGTCCCAGGAGGAGCAGGGCAGCTTTCCAGGACAGGCGACCTTCCCTGCGGGTCAGATGCGGCCAGGAGAAGAGGGTGGCGTACAAGGGGAGGAGGGTGAGGAGGTGGGGGGTGGGGAGACGCAGCGAGGCGGCCGGCAGGTGGGCAAACTGATGGGCACCCCACACCAGCACCCGTAATCCCTGCTCTGCCAGCCAGAACAGGGGGAGAGAG
>RFHZ01000260.1 GCA_003696125.1 Nitrospinota bacterium | reverse complement strand
CGCTGGGAGAGGTCAAGGTACGACGCGTGGTGGCGGAGAATCCGCCAGACCTGGACTCTTTTGGCCTGGAACATCCCCAGCTTGAGGTGGAGGTCGGCTTGGTGGATGGACGCACCTTTTCGTTGCTTTTTGGAGACAAGACCCCTACCGGTATGGCCTTTTATGCCAAGACCAAAGAGGCCCCCCGTGTCTTCCTGGTGGCTCTCGGCTTTCGCTATCGCTTAGGGAAAGGGGTGGATGTGCTCCAGGCCAAACAGAAGAAGGAGGAGGAGACGTCTCCTACGCGGGAGGGGAGGGTGTGGCCATATCGACGCTACCATGCTCATGATGCCGTATCCAGGTGGGCCGGCTAAGGGGGGAAGGTGCAGGGAAAACAGCGCAAGACAACGTTGCGACGTCTCCTGTGGTATGGCCTGTGTCTTTCTCTGCTCCTTTGGGCCATCTGGAGTGGTTTCTTTACGCTGGACCCGCGTTTGGCAGCGATCAAAGAAGAGATGGCCTTTCTCCTGAAGCGGAACGCCATATCTCCGGCAGAACTGCAATGGGCCCTGGAACAGGTGGAGAAGAGGAACCTGGAGGAAGTAGAAGCCTTCTTGGCCGAACGGATCGCCCTGGTGCAGCAACAGCAAGCCCAGACCCGCTCTCAACCCCGTCCCTGATTGCCTCCCGAGCCTCCTGCTGCCTTGACGGATCCTCATGGCGACTCTTATAAGCTGTTTACCGCCTTCTCTATTCTCTGCAGCGCTTCGACCAGTATGGAGCGTGGACAGGCGATGTTCATGCGCTGGAACCCGGCTCCGCTCGGCCCAAAAAGATAGCCATCATCCAGGGCTACTTTGGCCTCTTTGCGCAAAAAGGTCCTGAGATGCATCGGGTCCAGCCCCAGCTCTCGGCAGTCGAGCCAGAGGAGATAGGTCCCTTCCGGGGGAATGACCTTGATGCGGGGAATGTTTTGGGCAAAGTACTCCAGGGCAAAGGCCAGGTTTCCGTGCAGGTAGGCCAGGAATTGCTCCAGCCATTCATCCCCTTCCCGGAAGGCTGCTTCAAAGGCGACCAGTCCCAGCACGTTTACCCAGGGCATGATCCCCTGTTTGGCTTCCAAAAAACGCTGGCGGAGCCGGGCATTGGGAATGATGATGGCCGAAGCCCCTAAGCCGGACAGGTTAAAGGCTTTGCTGGGGGAAATGCAGACGATGGAGTGCTGGGCAAATTCATCAGAGAGAGAGGCAAAGGGGATATGCCGGGCCTGGTGAAAGAGGAGCTCCCCAAAGACCTCATCCGAGAGTATGATGGCTCCATGGCGGATAACAATCTCCCCTATGCGGAGCAGTTCCTCCCGTGTCCACACCCGTCCCACCGGGTTATGCGGGTTGCAGAGGAGCATCATACGGACCCGGGAAGGGGAAGCACGGAGGTCAGCCTTGGGCGCGAACTTCGCTTCTAGATCATCGAAGTCGATCTCATAGCGTCCCCGCACGAGCTGCAACCGGTTGTTGGCCACCTGGCATCCGTTATCCGTGATCGCCGTCCAGAACCGGTAGTAGACCGGTCCCTGGAGGATGACTTCATCTCCGGGATGCGTATAAGCCTTGACCGCAGCGTACAGAGCCGGGACGATTCCAGGGGTAAAGACGATCCATTCCGGTTCTACCTGCCAGCCGTACTTCTGCCGCATGCGGAGCTGAACCGCCTCAGCAACGGAAGGGGGGCGGGAGAGGGCATAACCATAAATCGGGTGCTCGATCCGCTTACGAAGAGCGTCGGTGATCGGCTGGGCAACAGGCATGTCCATGTCGGCAACCCACATGGGGAGCACATCCTGCTCTCCAAACAGAGATTCGACATCATCCCACTTCTCACAGTTGGTGTTGCGGCGAGAGAGCACTCGATCAAAATCGTATCGCATTTCCCTTTCCCCTCCATCGGTCTTTCTGCTACCTGACCACCGTCGTACCGATCCGCTTTCCCGGATACACAAGAGGCTTTAGTACATAGTATAGGGCATATTTCCCCCACCGGGATCTTGCGGGGGTAATGAGGGGCTGGTTTCCAGGGACGGGATCAGGCCTGACCCCACCGCGGGGAACGCTTCTCCTGGAAGGCTCGCATCCCTTCGTGGGGCTCTGTCGTCCGATAGGCACGGGCAAAGGCGTCGATTCCCAGCCGGAAGGCCTGGCTCATGCTGGAATCCATCCACTGGTAGATCAACCGTTTTTGTGCCGCCAGTGCCTCTGGAGCGCACTGCAGGAGATGCCGGATCATCTCCTCTACCGCCGCATCGAGAGCCTCTGTCTCTACCATGCGATTCACCAGGCCCCAGTCCAGGGCGGTCTGGGCATCGATCATGCGGCCGGTAAGCAGGAGATCCATGGCTCGTGTACCTCCTATCAGGGCCGGCATCAAGGCCGCCTCGATTACCGAAGGAATCCCCAGACGAACTTCTGGCATGCCAAAGCGCGCCTGGGTGGAGGCGATACGGAGATCGCAGGCCATGGCCATCTCGCATCCTCCCCCCAGCGCGTATCCGTTCACCCGGGCAATGACCGGCAGGGGGAGACGCCTGAGATCGTGCATGGCCGCATGGAGCAGGGAGATAAAGCGCCGGGCACGGGGTGGGGTTAAATCGACCATTTCCTTGACATCGACTCCAGCGATGAACGCCTTTTCCCCTCCCCCTGTCACCACCAGCACCCGGAGCGTCTTTTGTTGAGAGACGATGGTAAGGGCTGCCCGGAAGTCCTGCACCAGGGGGGCGGTCAGCAGGTTGAGGGGAGGACGATCGATTACGACCCAGGCAATCGGCCCTTTAATGGTCAGGTGCACATTTGCTCCGAATTTCCTCTCCATGGCCTTCTCCTTTTCCATGCGTCTCGCTCCGGAGTAGCTATTACTAACACTCTTACCCTCAGATTCATCCTATGACCATGCGCTACCGGAAAAACTATTTACCGCCGAGCCCGCGGAGAATGCGGAAAGGAATAAGCAAGAAACGGCTCCGCGTGTTCTGCATCCTCGGCGGTAAAGGCCTTCAGACAGTCATGATTTGCTGACACGCAAAAATCCGCAAAGATCGGTCATCGTTACTCAGGAGGGAATACCGACGGCTCAACTTCTCGATGACATAGCGCACAGCAGAGAGAAAAGGCATGACTCTCTGGATCTACCACCGTCTCCTGATCCACGCTCTCCCAATCCTCCTCTTCTACTCCTTCCAGGCAGGAGGAGCAAAATATGGTCACCTGATCTTCCTGGTCCTCCTCTTGGCATATCCTCCCCCCCTCCTGTACCCAGTGTCGTTCCGCGTCAAAATTTCCCCACTCCTGACAGGTGACGAGTTTGCGGCTGCTGCGGACAGCGGCCAGGCCGTGGCTGGTTCGACCACAGGCGCAGGGCACCACACGGTTATAGTGGATGGCCAGGACATAGCGATGAGAGATCTGAAGCTCCTGTCCTCCACAGGATGGGCAGGTGAAGGTAGGCATCTTGTCCCCTCCCATAAAGTATGGCAGATGTTTTCCCCATCATGCCATGAATGATGGGGAGGATCAAGGGACAAAACGAGGCTCGTGTCTTCATCGACCTCTGATTAGACTTGAGACGCCCGTAGCGTCCTGATATAATCTCTCCTAATCTGGAACCCGGCAGGAACAGCTTTCAGGGAGGACCCTTTCTCGCCCGGAGGGAGGGGAGGGATAGATCAAAGGAGCAGAGATGCCCAAACCGGTAACACCGCTACTTACCGTAGATACCATTATCGAGTTGTATGATCGACCAGAGCGCCCCATTGTGCTGATTGAGCGGCGCTCTCCACCTTACGGCTGGGCGCTGCCGGGTGGATTTGTCGAGGTGGGGGAAAGACTGGAGCAGGCGGCGGTGAGGGAGGCACGGGAAGAGACCGGGCTGGAGGTTACCCTCATTGCCCTCCTGGGGTGTTATTCCGATCCCCAGCGTGATCCGCGCGGTCACACGGTGAGTGTGGTCTATGTGGCGCAGGCCTCTGGTGAGCCACGAGCAGCAGATGATGCCAGAAATGTCGGTCTGTTCACACTGCAGGGACTACCAGAGCGCCTGGCCTTTGACCATCGTTTGATCCTGGACGACTATCGCCGGTACCGGGAAACGGGACAACCGGCCCCATTGCGGATATGAAGGCCATGACTCCAACAGGCTTTTACCAGGGGATTTCCCTGTACCATGAACGATAGATCCTCTCCCCAGGTCTCTTCTCGCTTTTTTTACGGATGGACCGTGGTGGGGATTTCCGTGCTGACCCTCACCCTGGCCTATGGCACCCGCTCTTCTTTCTCCATCTTCTTTGTGGCCATGCTGGAAGAGTTCTCCTGGAGCCGGGCTGCGCTGAGTGCCGCCTTCTCCATCCACTCTATCGTTGCTTCCGTAGGGGTTCCCCTGGCCGGAGCCCTGATCGATCGCTTTGGACCACGCTGCATCTTCCCCCTGGGGGCGGCAATCCTGGCTTTGGGATTGGTCGCCACCAGCCGTATCCATACCCTCTGGCAGTTCTACCTCTGCTTTGGTCTGATCATGGCCCTGGGACGGAGCATGCTCTCCATGGGTCCCCATTCGGCCATTCTGGCCAACTGGTTTGTGCGCTACCGGGGCACGGCTATGGGGATCGCCTCTGCCGGTCCGGGCATGGGCATGTTCCTCCTCTCACCCCTGATGCAGCTCCTTATCTCCTCTTTCGGCTGGCGTATCGCCTATCTCGTGTTTGCCGGCCTGATCCTGAGTCTCATCCCCCTGCTCCTCACCTTCCAGCGCCTGCGGCCGGCCGAACTCGGTCTTTCTCCGGACGGGGTTACGGAAAAAGAGAGCCCTTCTTCTCCCCAAAAGCGAAGGGAGGTAGAGATTGTGGATCCGGTGTGGGCAGCAGAGGAGTGGACCCCGGCCAAGGCGATGCGTACCTATCGCTTCTGGGTGCTGTTTGGGGCTTTCCTCTTTGGCAACCTCACCACCATCGTGCTGGTGCATCAGGTCGCCTTTCTGGTCGATGTGGGGTACAGCAAGCTCTTTGCCGCCTCCATCTTTGGTCTTATCGGTATCCTTACCTCCCTGAGCACCATCCTCTTCGGTACCCTGTCCGACCGGATCGGCCGGGAGGCTGCGTACACCATCCAGACCATCAGTGCCCTCATCGCCATCGCCCTGTTACTGATGATCAAAGACCCTTCGCGACCCTGGCTCCTCTACCTCTACGCCCTCCTCTTCGGTCTCGGCTCTCGCCAATCCCTCCCGGCCATGGCAGCGGATATCTTTCAAGGAAGGCATTTTGGAGCCATCTACGGCATTCTCGCCTTTGGGATCGCCATCGATCATATCGTCGGGCCCTGGCTGGGCGGGTATCTCTTCGATCTCTGGCATAGCTATACGATCCCCTTCCTGGCCTCCTGGGTCGGAGTCCTCCTCGGCTGCCTCTGTGTCTGGATCGCTGCCCCGCGTAAGGTGCGACGGGTAAGGCGGAGTCCGTCGCCAGAAGCTCCGATCGCAAATTCCTCTTGACAGCCTTCCCCTTGTCTGGTAGATGTGGCCTCAAAGAGGCCCGGTTGAGTAACGAGTGATGAGTAACGAGTGATGAGTAACGAGTGATGAGTAACGAGTGATGAGTAATGAGTAACGAGTAAGTCCTTTGCGCCTGGTCTTTAGGCTGAGGGACGGTTTCTTTGTGCCTGTATGGCTTTGCCGTTGTCGAAGAAGACCCGGGCGAAGATCCCAGGGAAGACCACCTTTAGAAAGAGGAGAAACCTTATGCGTACTTACGAGAGAAGAGGGGTGAGCCGGCGAGAATTCTTACGGGGTAGCGTGGCCGCAGGTCTGGGGCTCACGACCTGGCAATGGGGGGGAGGGCTTCCGGAGGCGCTTGCCGCCAAGACGGTTACCCTGAACTTCAAAGGGTGGAACTACGAGCCAGACCTGGTGCGGGAGAACCTCGATATCTTCGAGAAGCAGTACCCGAACATCAAGGTCAACTACGAGGCGATCGGTGGGAACTATATGGACAAGATCGCGGCCCTGTTCATCGCCAATGCGCCGCTGGATTGTCTCTACGTCCGTGATACCAACTTCGCGGCCTGGGTCGATGCCGGCTGGCTCCGTCCCCTGGAAGGCCTGCCCGGCGTGGATGAATACAAAAAGCTCTTCTACAAGCATAACCTGGAAGCGATGAGCTACAACGGCAAGCTGTACGGTTTGCCTTACTACACCGACTTCCACGTCTGGGCCTACAACGAGGAGATGCTCAACAAGGCCGGATTTGACAAACCGGGCCGGACCCTGGATGAGATCACCGAGCAGGCGCTCAAGATCAAGGAGAAGGGGATCCTGGAGTACCCCATCATCCTCGGCTATGCCCAGGTGGCCTGGGGACACTGGGAGTGGTGGTCTTATGTGTACGCAAGCGAGGTGAGTCTCTTCGATGAAGAGGCCAATCCTACCCTGCAGGATGATCCGAGGGTGGAAGCCCTGCTCCAGTGGCTGGTAGACGGGATCCACAAGTACAAGATCATCGATCCGAAGACGGTAGAGATGAACACAAACATGGCGCGGGATACCATGGCCGCAGGCAAGCTGGCCTTTACCGGCGTGCCCAAGTACGATATCCAGCGTCTCAACGACCCCAAGCTCTCCCAGGTGGTGGGTAAGATCAAGATGATGCACTACCCGAGCCTGGAACCGCACCTGCACGG
>RFHZ01000259.1 GCA_003696125.1 Nitrospinota bacterium | reverse complement strand
GGGGATGATGCCGTTGACGATGAGTTGCTGCGTTTGCATGCCGAGCTGTGCCAGCTCGTTTGCGGCTCGCATCGTTTCCGCGATGGCGGTCGCTTCTGGTTGGGTAACAAAGATGAATTGCGTGCGCGTTGGATCCCGCATGAGGGTAATGGCCCGCTCGTACTTGGCCTGAGCAGCCTGGATGGTCGTCACCGGTCCCATGCAGGTCTGGCCCGAACCTTTTGCCGCCTCCTCGATATATTGACTCCACTCTACCGGTAACTCCAGCAGGCGCAAGGTGTGACCGGTGGGAGCGGTATCAAAGATGACCACCTCATAGTCCGTAGTCTCCATGAAATCGGTAAAGCGGTCGAAGGCAGCCATCTCTGCTGTACAGGGGGAATCGAGCTGTTCCTCCATTACGCGTACGATCTCGGCCGGAAAGATGGCTCGTAGCGGGGACAGGGCTCGCTCCTTGTATTCCTGGGTGGCCTGATCAGGGTCGATCTCCATGGCGTACAGGTTGGGGACATCTCTGATCGGGGTGATCTGATGGCCAATAGGTTGCTCAAAGACGTCGGCCAGATTCGAGGCCGGGTCCGTGGTGACAATGAGGGTCTGATGTCCCTGATCCGCATGGTACACAGCCGTGGCACAGGCCATACTGGTCTTGCCTACACCACCCTTGCCGGAGAAGAAGATAAACGAAGGAATCATTGTTCCTCCTTCAACGCCTTCTGGATCTCATCCAGGGTAGGATAAGCACCGGTTTTCACTATCCGTCCGTTCACGACCGTGATCGGCAACACGGTCAGTTGGCGTTCCCGTATCAACTGAAACACCTGGGCATTGGCCATGAAGGCCTGCGGTTGGGCACTGAGCTGGTATCGTTGCACCTGAATCCCTTGTGCCTGCAGTTTTAACACCATCTCATGCACATCCAGCAGGATCGGATCAATGGTAGGTCCACAGAGCCCTGTGGGACAACAGAGCGGTGGATCAAAGATTTCGACGCGAGCTGGGGATTTCTGGGCTTCTGGTTGTTGCGCAAATGTCGGCATCGCTTCTCCTTTCATGAGGTTTTTCCCCTGTTTATCCTTCCCAATTTCTCGGAATGACCAGCACCGGCCGGATATGCTCGCGGGCAATGGCTTCACTGACACTCCCGATGAGCGCTTCTTTGATCGCACTCTTGCCATGCGAGCCCAGCACGATCATGCAGACATCTTCCTCTTCCGCAATACGATTGATCTCTACAAAGGGAATCCCTTCCCGCAATATGCTCTTTACCCTGTACCCGAGAAAGTGGAGTTGCCCTTTTATCTCCTCTAACCTCTCCTGATCCTGCTTCTGCAGTTCCTCCCTTTGGGAGAGCACGGGAGGCAAGAGTCTCCTGGTATCCTGAATGTGGACCAGCACCACTTCTTCTGCGCCACAGGTGCGGAGCTGTTTGACCATCTGCAGCGCAGAGAGGGCACAGTCGGAGAAGTCGGTGGGAAAGAGGATCTTGCGAAACATCCCCTGACAGACGAAATCGCAGACCTCTTTCCCCTGTTGTTCGATAAACCGAAACTTCTCGATCAGGAGCGGGGTGCGGGTATGGCGCAAGACGTTCTGGGTCACACTTCCCAGCACCGCTCCCCTGACAAAGCCCCGTCCATGCGAGCCCATGATGATAAGTGATACCTGTTCTTCTGTGGCAACGCGCACGATTTCCTGATAGGTCACGCCCACGGCGATCCTGTACCTGCCGCTAAGACCATGGGCAGAGCAGATCTGGGCAATGATCGCCTCCATCTGGCTTTGCGCTTCTCTCTTAAGCCTGGCGATGACACTTTCATCCACGCTGATCCAGCGTGCCGCTTTTATCGGGTTGATCACATGCAGCAAGACCACTTCCTCCAGTCCAGCATTTTTTAAGGCGGGGAGGCACTCCAGCACCTTGGTCGCATGCCGGGAGAAGTCGGTGGGAAAGAGGATACGTGAAAACATGCTCTCCTCCCTTCTTAATGTTCCGGGTTGGAGCCGGAATGCGGGTTGAGCGCCGTCTCTGCTGCCGGTGCCAGGCCGGCCTCTTCCTGGAAGAGCCAGGCACGTGAGGTCCGGGCCGCCCAGACCAACACCAGCATCACCGGCACCTCGATCAGCGGTCCCACCACGGTGGCCAGGGCCACGGTCGGATTAAAGGCGGTGATGGCGATGGCGATGGCGATCTCAAAATCCCGTCCGGTGGAGTTAAAGGCCACTGCCACCGCATCCTGGTAGTTCAGTCCCAGGCTCCAGCCGGTCAGGTACACAACCCCAAACATGATCCAGAAGAAGAGGGTCATCGGAATGGCCATCTGGAGGATGATCACCGGTTTTTCCAGGATCAGATCCCCTTTTAAGGCGAACATGACCACCAGGGTGAAGAGGAGGCCGAGGATGGAGAGGGAGTCCAGGTAGACTTTGACCTGTTTGAGTCCCTCTTCTCCTCGCCAGCGCACGGCGATGCGTCGCGTCAAAAACCCGGCGATGAGCGGCACACCCAGGTAGAGGAGCACACTCTCCCCTACCACCCAGACGTCGAAGGCGATATTGCCCAGCAGCAGCTTGGCGTATACCGGGATCAGGAGCATCTGGGCAATGGAGTTGATGGCCACCAGCACGATGGCCAGCGCATTGTTCCCGAAGGACAGGAAGGTGAACACGATGACCATGGCGATACAGGGAGCCAGCCCGTAGAGCACCAGGCCGGTGTACAGGTCACGCTCTCCGGCCAGAAAGATTTTGGCCAGGAGCAACATAAAAAAGGGGGCGATGGCGTAGTTGAAGAAGAGGACGATGAGCAACTGCTTGGGGGATCGGGTCGCTCTTCCCAGGTCTTCGATCTTCACGTTGGTCATGGCCGGGTAGATCATGAGGAAGAGCCCGATGACCACACCCAGGGCGAGACTGTTGGGCAGGGTAAATTGATAGGTCCCAGCAAAGATCGCCTTCAGGGCGTCGATGGGTGGGGTCAACTGGAAGTTGGAGATGCCATACCCCTTTCCAATCAGGATACCGATGGCCATACTCACCACGACAAAGACGGGTAAGAGCCGGAAGTTCTGCAACTTTTCGAGATAGGTGCGCATGCTGTTCCCTCCTAAAGAAGTTCACTCCATATATTTACACGACTTTCCATTGCCACCGTGTGCGTAACGCCAGCATGATCCGGCTGAGCAGGATCAGTACCGGGAGTTCTACTATGGGACCGATCAATATGGCGAACAACACCAGCGGATGACCAGGGAAGGCGGTTGCCGCGACCCCAACCACCGCCTCGGAGTTGCGCGCCGTGGTCGTAAAGACCAGGGTGGTGGTCTCCGCATAGTCTAGGAGGAAGATTCTTCCTACGGCCAGGCCGATCAGGAATAAACTGATAAAAAAGAGCGCGATGACCAGGATGATCAGTCCTATACGGCCCAAATCGCTTACCTCCAGGACCTCCTGCGAGGCAAAGATCCCGATCACGACCAGGACCAATGCCCACAGTTTCACTTCACCCATCACCTGTTTAAATGGGCCATAGGTCCACTCTCGTCCCCGCCAGCGAAGCAGGAGCAGCCGGGTGAGATATCCGGTCACAAAGGGCAGGAAGAGGAATAACCCCACACTCCTGATCAAGGTCAGGGGCTCTATGGGCACGACTTTCCCTACCAGCAACCACATATACACGGGCAGGAGGAGAATCTGTAACACCAGATTCCAGGGTAACAGCGCCACTCCCCAGGGGACATCCCCCTCGGCCAGGTCGATAAAGATGAGGTACCAGCCGATACAGGGGGTCAGCTTGTAGAGAATCACACCAGCCCAGAAGTCGGGATAGTGGCGCAGGAAGAGCCAGCCCAAAAACCAGGCAAAGAGCGGGGTAAAGAGAAAGTTGGTGAGCAAGGCCAAGGCTGTCGGCTTCACTTTAGCCAAAGCCTGGCCGACCTCTTTTATTTCTACAAAGGCCATGATGGCGAAGATGACGAGAAACAGCCCGATATTCACCAGACCATAAAGCTCACGCATCACGCCACCTGCCAGCCGGTTGAGCAGGATACCGATCAGAATAGCCGCAATGAGGAGTAACGGTTTGCTTTCGTCTCGTATGGAAAGGTGAGGCTGGGTTGGGGGATTCATTCCCTCTCTCCTATGATGGTCAGTTCCCTGACGATACTTCGCCACGCTTCGCTATCGACTCCTACGGTGCACCTGCCATCTTCCCGGAGGGCCAGGCGTTTCTCCAGGCGGGCCTTATCCAGGCGAAGCAGCTCTTCGGGCAGGGCAAGAATCGCCTGCTGGAGGCATGCCTGGAAGGGATGGGCAGGAGTGGTCAGGGCATAGAAGACCCAGCGGGCCTCCTTTCGTTCCCGCACCCAGCCCGCCGTCTTGAGGATCTTGAGATGGCGGGAGACGTTGTATTGTGTTTCGTTCAAGGCATCCATGATTTCACAGACACACAGCTCGGTACCGGCCTGGCTCAGGACCCAGAGGATACGGAGCCGGGTCTTATCGGCCAAGGCCTTCAAGAGGGTCACAAAGGTGTCCATCTCCACCTCCTTTCCCGGAACAGGCTGTATCATATAGGGGTATGCATCATATGCATATATGCGATTACATGCACACAATATAGGAGAAAAAAGCGCCGGGGTCAAGTCCTGTGGAGAGAATTTTGCCAAAAAGGGATCTATATGTCGTCGTGCTATCCACATGTACCCCAGTCACCTCGATCTCATAGACCGCTCACGTGTGCATCTACAGGTTGGCTTCCAGATCTTCCCAGTCCGGCCGTCCATCTCAGACACCGCACACAATCCCCAAGCGGTCATCGTTGCCTGCAACGTGACGGAGGGTTGCTCCACCAGACGGTTCAGGGTTTGGCTATACCGTCAGATCCAATCCCTGACACCGGTCTTGCGAAGGAAGTAAATTCTGTGTATGCAGGGTGATCGTCATGACGGTGAGACTGCTGTCCTCGGCCATCATCCACCAGCTCTCCGACGGGTGACCCACGGGGTGATCACCACAGAGTTCCATCAGTGGGAAGGAAGTTTGTAGCGAGGTGGAGTCCCGCCCGCCAGGGGTCGTGGGGTGTCCCCACGGTCTGGGGAAGTGGAGGAGACCTGAGTGCCTTGGATTACTGTTCTGTCCAGATTTCTCTCAGAAGGGAGGGGACCTGTTGAACAAAATACGCGTAGGGACTTGTCACCGTCGCCATTTTACCCTATTATATGCATGTAAGCACATATAAACATATATAAAAGACTTACGGCTCTGAGAGGAGACAAAGGATGGTCGATCCGCAAGAGTATTTGGCGCTCGGGTTGCAATTTCACGGACACAAATGTCCGGCCATGCCTATGGGGCTGCGGGCTGGAGCGGCAGCATTGAATGC
>RFHZ01000258.1 GCA_003696125.1 Nitrospinota bacterium | reverse complement strand
CGATCCAGGAGCCAGCGCCAGTCCGGGGCAGAGGAGAGGAGTAGCCATACCGGAACGCCCAGGGCTCCTGCCAGGTGGGCGATGGCCGTATCAATGGTGATGACCAGATCCAGGTGCATCATGACCGCGGCCGTATCCATGAAAAGGCCGGTCTCCTCATCCAGCTCCTTCCCCAGATCGTGCACCCTCATGCCGGTCGGGAGTTCCTGCAACTGCTCTGTTCCTGCCCCTTTTTGTAAGCTATACACCCGTACCCCGTCGATCCGGGTAAGGGGAGCAAAGCAGCGGAGGGGGAGGGAGCGGAAGCGGTCACGACGGTGTTGCGGGTTTCCCTGCCAGCAGATCCCGATCTTAAACCCGGGTTCCTGGCCGAGCCGGTTTCCCCACTTCTCCACCAGCACAGGGTCGGGATAGAGATAGGGAACCGCAGCCGGGATCGTCTCCAGGGTGGTCTGAAAGATGCGGGGAAGGCTCAACAGGGGGATGTGGACATCAAAGGGGTGTTGAGAGCTGTTGCCGGATGACCGTTCAAAGAGTTCGTCGAACCCCTGGCAGCGCTGGAGCAGCGGTGCCAGACCGGGCTGGCATTCGAAGAGTACCCGTCCTCCCCGGGCCTGGACCAGGGGGAGGTAGCGCACGAACTGGATGGTATCTCCCAGTCCCTGCTCGGCATAGACCAGGATGGTCTTTCCCTGCAGGGGGGTACCGTCCCATGAGGGCTGGGGGAAGGAGCGGGGTGGGGTCTCTTTGCGTCGCCATCGCCACTCGTATTCCTCCCATCCCTGCCGGAAATTTCCGAGTAGAAGCCAGGCCAGGGCTCGATTCCAGTGGGCCTCTACGAAGTGCGGCCGCAACCGGAGCGCCTGCTGGAAGCTCGCCAGCGCTTCGGGGACTCTCCCTTGAAACTGCAGGGCCAGTCCCAGGTTGTTGTGCGCCTCTGCAAAGCCGGGCTGCAGGTGTAACGCCTTCTGGAAGCAGGAGATGGCCGCTTCGATATCCCCCTGTGTCTGCAGGGCAACCCCCAGATTGGCATGGGCCTTGGCGTAGTGGGGACGGAGTTGGAGTGCTTGCCGGTAGCAGGCGATCGCTTCCCTCAATCTCCCCTGGTCCTGGAGCACGATACCGAGATTATTGTAGGCTACGGCAGAGCTGGGGGCCAGCCGGACTGCCTGTCGCAAGGCCTTTTCTGCCTCGGCAAGCTTCTTTTGGGCCCGCAGAGTCAATCCGAGGTTCAGGTAAGCGATGGCAAAGCCTGGTTTGAGTCGCAGAGCCTGTTGCAGGTGCTGGACGGCGGCATCGAGTTCTCCCTGCGTTCGCAGCGCGGTCCCCAGATTGGCATGGGCCTCGGCGTAATCTGGTTTCAGGGCCAGAGCCTGCCGGTAGTACCTGATGGCTTCTGCCAGCCGTCCCTGCGTCTGGAACAGGTTCCCCAGATCCATGTGGATTTCGGCCGCATGTGGTTGCAGGGCCAGGGCGTGTTGATAGTGGGTTATTGCTCCCTCCAGGTTTCCCTGCAGGCGCAACACGTTTCCCAGATTGAGGTGGGCGAGGGCACAGCCCGGCTGTTGCTTTGCCGCCTGTCGATAGCAGTCGATCGCCTCCTCTATCCTGCCCTGGTTCTGGAGGATGGTGCCGAGGTTGATATAGGGTTCGGCCCGGTTAGGGTTGAGCCGGATGGCCTGCTGGTAGCTGGCCATCGCCTCATCTGGCTGTCCCAAGGCCCGGTACACCTCTCCCAGGTTGTTGAAGAAGGCCCAGTTCGTGTCGTTGATACTGATGGCCTGCCGGAGGTAGGCGAGGGCAATCTCCTGTTTGCCGACCCGATGGGCGATCAGGCCGAGCAGGTGCAGGGCGTCGGCCTGGTGGGGATTTCCCTGCAGGATCTGGCGGGTAAGACGTTCTGCTTGGGCCAGATCTCCTCCCTGGTAGGCGTGTTGGGCCTTGGCCAGGAGAGTCCCCCCTGGACCCGCCAACGGCCTGATCTGGGTTATAGGCTGCTTCCGACTCCTTTGCGACATGGTTGAGTCCCCATATTGCGTGTACCGATCTGTGGTTGCCCGGTCAGCGGAGTTTATGCCAGGCCTGGCGACACGTTTCTGAAAGGATACCGGCATAATACCCCTGCATGGGGGGGAGAAAATCCTGCTCTTCGTCCCCTTTCCTGAATACGGCATACAGGAGAGCATTGGGTGCAATCTGGCCTTCGGTGACCATTTTACTGATCTGCTCTCTGGTATGGAGCTGGGTCAGGCTGAAGGGGGAGAGTTGGGCATAAATCAGGGCCAGTATGGTGTACCGGTTCTGCAGGGCAAGATCCCAGTAAAAGGTCGGCTGGAAGTTGTAGAAGCCGTGGTCGTACCAGCCGGTAAACGGCATCCCATGCACCATGAGCCCGCCTGGAGCGGTTAAGTCGTGTACCGTTTTGAAGAATTGAAAGACGTTAAAGATATGTTCTGCGGTTCCGAGATTCAACACCATATCGAAACGGGTATCGAGGTGGACCGGATAGTTGAGATCGTACCGCAGGGCCGCAGGGGTCCCGTGCAGGTCGATGGCGGTGATAGAGGAGTAGTTGAGAAAGACCGTGTAGAAGATTTTGGCGAGATCAAAGAGCCAGTACCGGGTCTGGGTATCGGCCAGGTGCTGGATCTGGCTAAGGAGGCGGTTCCTTGCAGGCTCGTCACTGACATAGAGCCGGATATCCTGGACCAGTTGTTGGAGCGGGACATCGCCGTACCAGTTCGCTTCACCCAGCTCTAAGACCCGGGGAGCGGGAGGAAGCACCTGTTGCTGGCGGAGGGCGGAGAAGATGCTATACTCGATTGCGGTGATGGCCATGGTGAGATCCTTTCTCGTTACACAGAGCCCTTGAGGCTGATAATTTGTACGGATGCTCATCGGCAAAGTAATCGACCAGCCGTCCCCGGTATTCAAGCAGAATCTGTTGATAGGGGATATGGTGTTGTTCTATCTCCAGGACGATATCCTGGGCACGCCATTGCGTGGCTATCAGGATGATGTCTGCCGGCTGCAGGAGCAGGTGATCGCGAAAGCGGATTTCCTGGCCTGTCCCGGGCACAAATGTCCCCACCTTTTCCGGATCAGAATCGACCACCAGGGGAAAGCGGTCGGCATCGAGTCCCAACGAATTGATCAGGGCGGCTGCCTTCCCTGTTCCGCCCCAGATGGCAATGGTCTTGCCGGCAGCAATATACTGTTCCAGGGTCTGGCGAATCGTGGTGCGCATAGCCAGGGCCTGGTTCCGGAAGGCGATGGCCTCACGGGCACATCGAGCCTGGGCAGGATGCACACCGATACGGGCAAGGCCATAGATCACTTCATCGTTGTATCCCCGCTCCACAAGCTCCACCACGTCGGCGCACCGCTGTAACAGGTGGGTGAAGGAGGTTGTGGTGAAGTGCGAGTTGTGCTCGTAGTAGAAGTCGGTGGTGCGTCCGGTCTCGAAGACCCGATCGATACAGGGGACTTCCAGGAAGAGGTCGGCTTCGACCTCATGCCAGCTAGCGGCAAAGGCGAGCAGTTGCATGAAGCCGAGTGGATTCATCAGGTGTTCGAGGACATGGCGGCTGATGATCATATCTGGTCGGTACTCGGCCAGATGGGTAAGGGGATCGAAGAGGGTACGATGAATCTCTACCTGATGCGTGGCTGTTCCGGCTGCACTGTTCGGGTCGAATCCGATATAGTACCCGGCAGGTCCGGCCTGGGCCAGGGCCTGTAAGAAGTGCCCGTCTCCACAGCCGATCTCGATGACAGTTGGATAGGGAGGCAGGCGCTCTACGATGAGGTTGCGGACCCGGCAGAGGTGTTCCTGCCAGAGCCTCCCCCGGTTAAACATGCGGTTGGGGTTTTGGCTGTAAGGAACCTCCTTGTAATCGAAGGCGGTGTTGTACACATGACCACACTCCACACAGCGCCGGAACGCCAGGGGGAGACGTTTCATGGATCGCGCCTCCTCTGCGCTCCGGGGCCAGGCCAGGGTGGCCAGGGGCTGGGCACCGCCCTCATAGAAGGGGACGGCAACCTGGTGACCACAGGCGGGACAGGGACAGGCACTGACAAGGTCTACCAGTTCGGGCGAGGACTGCACGGTTTCCGGTCTGGAAGATGTCTGGATAGTCATGGCTCTCCTTATATCAGGGCAATGGCCATCTCATACCTGCCGGCCTGGCTGGCCAGCACCCCCAGGAGATGGAGGGCATCGGCCTGGTGGGGATCCTGGTCTAAGACCTGGCGGTATAAGGTTTCGGCCTGGTGAAGGTGGCCGGCCCGGTGATGGCGGATCGCGCGAGCCAGCATGTCCTGTAAACGCTGTCGCCTCCCAGGTAGAAAAGAGGAGATGGGGGAGGGATACCTCTTTTGTTTGGCCATGCTCACCTGCTCCTCGAAGACTCGCTCTTTAGGGATACGGGCTTTCAGGGGAAGGGTAGAGCAATAATGATGCCAGCAGGGAGAAAGGGGAGAGACAGGGAGGCCTGTCTACGGCAACGGTTCGTCACAGGCCATTGCCGGGGTGTGGCCGGCCCGGATACCCGTGAAGAGCTGGAGCCTGGGAACTGCGGTCAGATGCTCCTGTCAAACTTCCGGGCATTGCCTGTGGAAAAATTGACGACCCGGCAGGGGGAAGGGGGTCAGACCGTGATACTGATCAGGGAGGCCGGAGGGGTGTTCTGCTGATAGGCGACCATCTCTATGAGGATCTGGGGAGGAGTGATAGGGGTGGTACCCGGGTCGGCAATGGTCCCTGCCTTTCCCTCTGCGGTCAGGGCAGCCTCTTTCACCCGGTGTTCGCTCCTGGCCTGGAGCAGTTCCTGCTGAGCCTGAGCTGCCATCTGGGCTGCTCTGGCGGCAATGGCCAGGTCGGCGCTGGAGGGATGCGCCGGCGCCAGGGCTGCCCGCCGGATCGTGGCGGCCTTTTGTATGGTGGCTTCCGGGTCTCCAGGAACCGGGCTTACATCGATCGGCACCTCCCCGCTGACCGCATACCGCTTCCCATCCGGGCCGATCTGATAGGTAAAACGCGGGCCTCCCCGTGCGTAGCGGCCGGCCGCCATCAGATGGGCCTGCTCATGGGCGCGCACTTCCTGATCGCGCTGGCGTAGCTCTTCGACGATCCGCTCCTCCCTGGGATCGAGTCCCCTGCCTCCTCCCTGCTGCGGGGCAGCAGGCTGCCCGCTCGCTTCTCTTCCTGTCTCCTTTCCCTGCTCAGAGAGGGAGACGCGATCCCTCGTTGCGGTTACCCGGACCGGAATACGCTCTGCTACCTGCGCCGCCCTCTGATCCTGCTCCCAGGGGAGGTGGATACTCTGCCATCCTGGACCGCTGACTTCCATACCTGTCTGCTCTCATCTTACCCGGTATGGTTGAAGATCAAGCCGCGGAAGTCCTCGCGCAGCTTGGCCACCAGTTCCACGATCTCCTCCGGGGGAATCTGGCGGATCACCTCTTCTGTATCCTCCTCCACCACCTTGACGATGACCTGATCGATCCGCTCGTCGTAGCTGAAAGAGATCTTCTTGTCGAAGAACTCGGCTACTGTGTTGGCAAAATCGACCGCCTCCACCGTATCCTTTCGTCCTACGCGTTCTCGTCTCGCCCCAGAGCGGATCTCTTCTGGTGGTACCCGCTCTGCCCGTTGCCTGGGGGCTTCTGTACTCTTCCCGATGGGTGAGACTTCGGGAGAAGGAGGAATCCCAGAAGGATTTACCGCGGATATTGCGCCATCCATACACTCCTCCTCTACCTGAATTGCCGTTTCTATACTTTTCCACTTCTTCTATCGGCAATTCAGGCTCATCGCTTGAGGGATTTTTCCTGGGGAGGCACTCTCTTCAGGCCTGTGCGGTGAAGAGCGGGTAACGGGTAGGGTAGGAACGATCGACCAGGACAAGCTGTTTGGCCCACCGGTTCTCTTCATTGACCAGCACCGGCCCTTTCAGGTTGGCCGTCATCTGTAGCGGTTCCCCTGGGGGAACGCTCACAATGACAAAGAGGGTGAGGTTGTGCACATCATTGACCCGGAGATCTTCCAGGTCTTGCCTGCTGATATCGACCTCATAGTCGGGCAGGAGGAGGAGGGGGTCCATGATGACAAAGGCAAGATCCGGTTCGGTGACTGCCTGCAGCCACTTGAAGGGGACATCCTGATCATGGTCGAGGATGACATAGTCCTTGATGGCAGAAAAGCCTAAGAGGCCAAAGGGGAAGTGGATGATCTTTTGAGGATCGATCTCCAGGGGACCAAAACGGGTTGTCTCTATGCGCATCTATCCTCTCCTCGTTTCCGAGCCTTTCCACTGCTTCCAGAATTCGCGCATGCGGGAGAAGTCCTGCTGACTCATCGTTGCGGCTCGCCGGTTTTCTTCCAGGATCCTGGTATAGATCTCCTCTCGATGCACCATCGTATCCGGTGGCGCTTCGATCCCGAGCTTGACCTGATTCCCTTTGATGGCGACCACCGTTACCTTGATATGGTCACCGATGGTGATGCTCTCCCCTAACCTCCGTGTCAGGACTAGCATATCCCCCTCCTGGCGCTCTGCGGTTCCTCTACCCCCGACAGCGAACCGACGGCGTTGACCCTGGGGCAGAGGCCCATAAGGGTATGGGTAACTATCGTAAGAAGTCGAGTAATGTCGGCTGCATGATCCGGGCCGTTGTGGCCAGGGAGGCCTGAAACATGGTCGTCAACTGCGAGAGATAGGCGACCGCCTCGCTCATGTCCGCATCTTCGGTCTGGGAAAGATAGGAAGTGGTCGAGAAGTGGAGATCGTCGAGTCCCTGGCTGACCATGGCGACCCGATTCATCCGCGTTCCCACGTCGGCCCGGATTCCCAGAACCTGGTCTACATTGAGATCGATGGTAGAGAGAAGCGCTTCCAGGGCATAGCGATCGTTCTTCTGCAGGGCTTCCTGCAGGAGGCTCAGGGTCTTGAACGCATCCTGCGCCCCCTGTATCCCCAGATCAGAGGCCGTGCTCCCTCCATCGACCTCGGTCACCACGGCAACCGTGTTCGCATCGTTGGAGCGGACATCGATCGCCGTCCCGGCCGTGTTGATCTGGGCGGTGACATCGGCACCGGCCGTGTTGATCGCTTCCAGCACATCCCCGACCGTCTGGGCCTCACTCAGGTCCACTTCGACCTCGTGCGGGCCGTTCACGATGCGGATGGCGGTCGGGGTGACTCCTCTCCCTTCGTAGAGGGAGGAGAGGGGCGTGGCCGGGGTCAGCACCGGGGAGAGGGGAGTCCCTACCAGGTTCCCCGCGCGCTCACCGGCAATGCCCAGATCGTGTGCCGTGCTCCCTCCGCCCACTTCGGTAACGATCAGGTTCTGGACCGGTGCTGCCGTGTTATCGATGAGCAGCAGGCCGTCTCCGGTCTCATTGATGGTGGCAGAGACGTTGAGTCCTGCCCCTGAGATGGCATCGAGTACATCCCCTACCGTGACCGCACCGGAGAGATCGACGACGGCGGTGTTCCCGGCGCGATCGGTGATCTGAATCGATCCGGTGCTGATCCCCTCCCCTTTTTGCAGGGCAGCCAGCGGGGTATCCCGGTCGAGGAGGGGACGGAGATCGGTGACCAGAAACCTTGAGGCGGTCACGTTCACCGGCAGCCGCTGCCCGCTGTTCATCTCCATGGAGAGCAGGCCGTTATCCCCGTTGAACTGGACGCTCAGGGGAACCACGCCAGCACGGAATCCGGCCTTTTCCGGTTGCAATCCCCCGATGGTGAAGGCGGTATCTGCCCGCAGGGTGACGCTACCGGTGGCGGTCTGGTCTGAGGCCACCCCTCCCCCCAGATCAAACTCGGCAAAGCTCAGGCCTCCACTGGCCAGCCCGTCGGTCTGCAGTTGGATGTTCCGCCCATCCGGTGCGGTGAGGGTCAGGTTATCGGGACCACTGGAGGAGGCGAAGACCCCGTCGATACGGGCAGCATTGATGGCATCGACCAGGGAAGCGGCATCGGTTATGGTTCCGGTGATCGCCACCCCGTTGATCCGCAGGTTGTCCCCGCCGAGGTCTCCAAAGCGGGTGATGGTCAGGGAGAGGGTGGTGGAGGCTTCGGCCCGCACACCGGTCATCGCGCTGGCCTCATTGATGACAGCAGCCAGGGCCAGGGCACTGGCCGCGTTGTCTGAGGTCGATACCGTATCGTCTGTCCCCTGCGGTGCACGAATGGTGATGCCGTTGATGATGAGTTCATCCTCCCCCAAAGGGGTGAGGGTTCCGGATGTGGTCAACCCCTGTCCCCTGCTCTCCGCTATGGCCTGGGCAGAGAAAGGAGCCTGATCGGTGGCCCGGCCGGCAAAGATGTAGCGTCCTTCCACCATGGTGTTCCCGAGCTGCAGTGCCTGCTCCAGGAGGTGTCCCACCTCCAGAGCCATTGCCGCCCTGTTCTCAGGGTTTACCGTATCGTTCACCGCGGAGAGGGCCAGGGTCTTGGCCCGCAACAGGATGTCCTCCACCCCTCCCAGTGCCGTGTCCGTCTCCTGTAATAAGGTGGCGATGGTGGTACCGTTCCGCTGGAACTGCTCCACCGAGCGCAAGATCCGGCGCAGGCTCAGGATACGACGGGTGGCCACCGGATCATCGGAGGGCTGCAGGAGCTTCTTCCCTGATCCGACCTCTTGCTGGGCACGCAGCAGGCGTTCGTTGTGCATGCGGATGTTGGTCAGGGCGTTATTAAAGATGATGGTATTGGTAACCCGCATCGTTTCCCCTAGCGCAGCATGTCTAAGATCGTTTGTCCCATTTCGTCCGCCACACTGATGAAGTTGGCTGCCGCAGAAAAGGCCTGTTGGAAGCGGATCAGATCCACCTCCTCCTCATCCAGGGAGACACCAGAGATCGCTTCCCGGCGATTCTCCATCTGGGTAAGGACCAACTGCTGCTGTTCCGCCACCTGGACCCGCTCCTGGCTTTCCGAGCCGATGTAGCTCACCAGGGAGGTGTAGAACTCTCCGAGTGTTTCCCCGTCGATCAGTTTTGTATCGCGCAGGGCAGCCAGGGCCAGGGCGTTGGCATTGTCCCCGGAGAGAGGGGTGGTGGCCGCAGCGATCTTCTCCGGTGCATCGCTGAGTTCAGGCGAGACGGCGACATTCTGGGCCGCGTTCGGGGTGGTCCGGATCAGGAAGGTATCCCCTTCCTGGGGTGGGGTCCCATCGTCGTTGAGCACGATGGACATCCCGGCAAAGAGGATCGCCTCTCCGGCCGTATAGGTGTTCCCGCTGGAGACCGTCTCCCCGGTGCGCTTATTGATGATGGAAAAGGTCTGTCCGGATCCGAACACGATCTGGTAATCGTCGAGGGGGAGTTGGGCAGGATCGACGACGGTGGCGCTATCGACGTACCCTCCACCGGTATTTTCTGCCCGGGCCTGCACCCTGATCTGGCGGGGGACGAAGAAGGGGAGTCCGGTCGAGCCGTCCAGCCCGTATCCGTTTCTATGGACCTGGTTGACCGCACCGGTGAGCCGGGCAGCCAGGCGATCGAGCCGGTCCACCAGATCGGGAAGCAGCGTCTCCTGCACGGCGAGGAGTCCATGGAGCTTTCCTCCCTGCAAACGGGAAGAGATCTCCATCCTCCCCCCCTGGCTATCCTGCAACACCAGGTGGAGTTGGGTCGGGTCGTTGGCATCCGGAACGGCCAGGAGACGGCTCGTCTCCGTCCCTTCGATGAGGGGACGGGTGCCCCCTGCCAGGACCACCAGGTTTCCGGTTTCGGTTTCAAAGGCGGTGATATCGAGCTTTTCTGCCAACTGCTTGAGCAGGTAGTCCCGCTCATCCCGCAGGGTATTGGCAAAGCTGGTACCACTCCCCTCCACCTGGGGGATCTGCTGGTTGAGGGCGGCAATCCGGCTGACGAGCCGGTTTACCTCCTCTACCGTATCCTGCACCGTCTGGTTCAGATCCTGGCGGATATCCTGCAGGGATTGATGGAGGTAGTGGAAGGTGTCAGCAACCGCCTTTCCCCGATCCAGCAGGACGGTGCGTTCCGCCATGCCCTCAGGATGATCGGCCAGGTCTTGGAAGGCCTGGAAGAAGTCTTCCAGGATGCTGGACAGGCCAGCCTCTCCCTGTTCCAGATCGTTGAAGAGGGTCTCGATGCGGGAGAGGAGATCACTCTGGGTCTGGCTACTCTGGAGGTTGCTGGTGGCCACCTGCACCTGCAATTCGGCGAACTGGTCGTATACCCGTTTGATCTGATTCACCGTAACCCCGGCGTGGAACTCCCGACTGCCAAAGGAGCGGGTCTGGAGAGAGGTAAATACCGGGCGTTCCCGGGTATAGCCAGGGGTATTGACGTTGGCGATGTTCTGCCCTACCACCTGGATGGCGGTCTGGTGAGAGAGCAGCGCCTGCAGGCCGGTATAGAGGATGCTGGAGATGCCGCCCATAGCCTAGATTCTCCCTGAGAGAAAGCGTCCCTGCTGGGGAGTGGCAAACTGTCCCGATGCGGAATAGGGGCCTTGATCGACCCGTATCTGGCGAAAGAAAGCCAGTGCCCCGTTGACAAAATCGAGAGCGTCTCGCAGGAGAAGGGCATTCTCCTGGTTGCACCGGGTGAAGGCCTGGATCAGGTCTTGTAATTCGGTTCGATACCGGAGTAGCTTCTGGGACCAGGCCTTATCGACCCGTGTGCTGAGGGTCTGGAGGGTGAGGGATTCTGGAGAGAGCGCCAGCAGGGAGGCAAGGCGGGTTATCACCTCCTGCCTGGCCTTTTCCAGGGTGGCCAGGTGGCTTACCAGGGTCTCCTTGGCCTGCAGGTTGGCCACGAAGGTGGTCAGCGACCAGGTGACCAGGTGTTGTTTCTCCTGTTGTTGCCGTGCCAGGAGGGCCTGATAGGTCTGTACCTCTTGCTGCAACAGGGCATCCAGCTCTTCCAGGCACTGTTGAACGCCGTCCCTTGTCTCTTCTTCTACCCGCTGCTCGTTCATCCTCTCTCTCCTTTCACCCACAGAGGAGTTGTCCTTTAGAGAAGCCCGGCCCGAGGTAGCCACCCCTCTACCCGGGAGAGGGGTGGGGAGAGGATGGGTTACAGCAGGAATTGATGCGCTGTGCAGCAGGTACCTGCCCTGGTGTAGGGCTAGATCGTATTCTGTAACGTATCGAGAATAATCCTTTCTGCCAGATCCTTACCCTGGAGATTCAGGGTACCGCTCTCTAATGCCTTTCTGGCTGCCTCGATACGGTCCTGTCGGACCTCTGGGGTTTGGGCCAGTACTTCCTTGATCCGCTGGATGTCTCTTGCCCGTGCGGAGAACTCTACCTTATCTGGTTCAGTACCCGCAATGCGCGCCGATCTCTCCTGCTGTGCCTGCAGATCCTTGGCCACCTGGTTACTGCCATGTACAACGGGATCATTCCGGATCGGATCGTTGCCTGAAATTCTCATTGCTCAAAAACCTCCTTCCTTGTTCCCCAGCTTACCACACTTATCGGTAGAGGACAAGGAAAACTTAAGTACTTTTTTGGGAAGGAGATTTTTGCAGAGCGCGGGCCTGGAATAAGAACAGAGCCGGATCAAGTACCCGTGCATCCTGGCGGATTTCAAAGTGCAGGTGCGGTCCGGTCGTCCGTCCCGTCTGCCCGACTATACCGATCGGCTGTCCCTGTTGTACCGTCTCTCCTACCCGGACCAGGTTCTCTGCGTTATGGGCATAGTAGGTCTGGTATCCGTCTCCATGCTGGAGAATGACTAGGTTGCCGTATCCCTCCTTTCTTCCGCTAAAGATGACCGTGCCGGATGCTGCTGCCCGGATCACCGTTCCCTCTGGTGCGGCCAGATCGATTCCTTGATGGTACTGCTCCCGTTGCGGGTCCAGCGGGTCCAGGCGCCACCCAAAGGGGGAAGAGATCACGCCCTGTATGGGGAGGGTAAAGGCGGGCGTTGGCGTCTCCATCTGGCTTCGATAGGTGGCGAGGGCCTGCTGGGGGGGAGAGGTGACCGGTGCAGGAGCGGGTTGCTGGAGCTGTCGTAGCAGAAGGGGGGCCAGTCCCAATCCCCCGCGTTGTGCCATCTGCTGGGCTACCTCCTGATCGAAGAGGGAGGTATAGAGATCATGGACAAAACCGGTACCGAACAGGCCGGAGCGGGGTACGGTTTTGCGCATGATCTGGAGGAGTTGAAAGATCAGGATGGCTTCAAAGGCGGCCACCCCTTCTTCCACCGTTTGCGGCTCGTTCCTGTGACCAGGAGGATTGACCCGGCTGGCCTGGGTTTTCGCCTCCAGGGGCGGCTGAAGCAGGAGGGAGGGGGGGAGAACAGGACTCCGTTCCATCACATGATCTCCAATCGGGCATGGAGTGCTCCAGCCGCTTTAATGGCCTGGAAGATGGCGATCAGGTCACGGGGAGTCACACCGATAGCGTTGAGGGCCTTGACCAGATCGCGGATGGTGACCGCCTGCGGCAGCACCAGGAGATTGGCCTTCTCCTCCTGTACCTGGATCTGGGTCTCTGGCGTGACCACCGTCTGTCCGCTGGAGAGGGGAGGAGGTTGGGAGACCTGCTGGGTCTCGCGGATCTCGATACTGAGATTCCCATGGGCGATGGCTACGGTAGAGATGCGCACGTTCTCCCCGATCACCACGGTACCGGTACGTTCATCCAGCACCACCCTGGCCACCGTATCCGGGGTCAGCTCCATGTTCTCTATGGTGGAGACAAACTCCACCACGTTCTGGCGATACGGTTCCGGGATGCGGACAGTTACCGTCCCGCTATCCACCGCCTGGGCAACGGCAGCACCGAACTGCCGGTTGATCGTCTCGACCAGGCGAAAGCTTGTGGTAAAGTCGGGCTCGTTGAGTAACAGGGTCAGGCTGTCTCGACCGGCAAACTGCACCGGTACCGCCCGCTCCACGATGGCTCCCCCGGCGATGTGCCCGACGGTAGGATGGTTGCGCTGTACCCCTCCCCCGGCATTCCCGCTAAAGGCGAATCCTCCGATGGAGATCGGTCCCTGGGCCATGGCGTAGATCTTGCCGTCCGGGGCACGTAGCGGGGTGAGGAGCAGCGTGCCCCCCTGCAGGCTTTTGGCATCCCCGATGGAGGAGACCACCACATCGATGCGGCTGCCGGGCCGGGCAAAAGGGGGGAGGTGAGCCGTGACCATCACGGCCGCCACGTTTCTGACCTTGATGACGGCAGGGTCTACGGTAATCCCGAGTCCCCGCAGCATGCTGGCTATGGTCTGCGTGGTGAATCCGGTTCCTCCCCGATCACCGGTACCATCCAGGCCGACCACCAGCCCGTACCCGATCAGTTGATTCTCCCGCACCCCGGCAATGGTGGTGATGTCTTTTACCCGGGCGGCCAGGGCGAGGGTACCCATACTCACCAGAAGCAGGAGGATGAAGAGGAGGTTTCGTGTCCAACGCATATCCCGCTCCCTTGTCTCTCCTAGAACGGCCAGACCACATCGATGATTCGGCCTAACCAGCCCGGACGTTGCTTGTCTGCCACCACTCCCTGTCCCGAGTACTCGATACGGGCATTGGCGATCAGATCAGAGGGGATGCTGTTGTCCGGCAGGATGTCCTCCGGCCGAATCACTCCGCTGATGATGATATACTGCCGCTCGTTGTTGATGATCACCTCTTTTCGTCCCTCGATATAGAGGTTCCCGTTGGGGAAGACTTCCCGCACCACCGCGGTAATGGTGGCGCTCAGCGAGTTCTTCCGCGTCGTGGCTCCCGAGCCGTCAAAGGAGTGGCTCAGATCGGTCTCCAGGACGGCAGAGGGATCGATCTTGTTGTTTTGCAGGGTCCGTTCAAAACCGAAGACCGCATCCAGGCTCCCGGACACAGAGGAGGAGCGATCCGTTTCCGTCTTGGCCTCTCCGGACGCGCTGGCCGTTTCGGTGATGCGGATGGTGACGATATCGTTGACCAGGTGAGCCTTGCGATCGATAAAGAGCAAGGCATGGCGGTTCTCTCCGGGAAAAAGCGATCCTTCTGACTCTGGGGCCCTCTCCGGAGGAGCCGGGGTGCGGAAGACCTCTCGATCGATCGGCGTGATACGTGCCCGGGGAGCACCGCACCCCCAGAGCAGGGCCAGCAGCAGGATCAACACCGTTCCTGCCTGTGTAGAGAGGAGTTTCTGCTCCATCAGAATGGTACCCTCACCGTTTTGCGATCCACAACAATCGCCCGGACTTCCCGGCTGGAAGAGATGTTACGCACACGAATCGTGTCCCCTTTATTTCCAGATTCCAGCGCCTCTCCCACGGTACTTACCTTCAGCAGAGGGGATTCGGCGACGATCAGGACCCGATCCCCCTGGCGGATCAGGGGGAGGCTTTCCACTTCGTAGATGCGGACCATGGCATTGGCCTGGAGGGGGCGTCGAGCCCGTTTGCCGATGACGGCTGCCGGATCACGGATAACCCCCCGGGGAATCCGGGCCAGGTTGACCCGCTGCAGCCGGATATCAGAGGCGGTGATGATGGCGTGTCTGGCTACGGGTCGGGTCAGTACCACCACCTCCTCCATCACCTCGATATACGCGGTCCCGTACAACCGCTTCTCCAGGTTTCCATCCACCCGGAAGAGGAGGGAGAAGGAGGTGGGACCCAGGAAGTCGGTGTTGCCGGGAAAGGTGACCTCGTACTGCACCGCTCCAGGGGGGAGGATGACCGGCTCAATCCCCCGGATCTCGCGGATACGGGTCTGCTGGGGATCCCAGGGCATTTGCCTCCTTATGGCCTCCCTGACCACTCGTTCTATCGTGCCCGATTCGATCTGCTGGAAGGCCCGTGTGACCCGGATCTTACGGGGAACCTGTATGGTAAGAGATTGCGGATCAAATCCGTACTGCTTGAGCCGGGTATAGATATACCCGCCGTAGAGGATACGGTCCTCACCAGGAGGTGGGGCCTGGCCGATGACTATGCCTGCTATCCTGGACCGGACCTTGGCATCCCCCCCTCTTATCTCGGCCAGATCACCGATGGTAACCTCTGTCCCTGACACCATTGCGCTGGCCCGCACGATAATGGTTAACTCTTCTCCCCAGCCTTTCCCGGTATTGAGGAGGAGCAGAATCCCGAGTACCCAGTATCCGAGGCTTCGCATCTGTTTCTCCCTCCACGTCCATCCCCAGAGTCCCCGCTCTCTTTCTCCCCGGGGTGGCGGGGGGAACCACCCCGGGGACGGAGGAAAGAGGAGGAGTTGAGGAGGATAGGGACTAAGATCTCCGCTGCAACCGGCTACCGTCGGAGGTTTCCTGCTGCCTGGAGCATTTCATCCGCTGCCTGGATGGCACGCGAGTTGATCTCATAGGCCCGTTGACCGGCGATCAGGTTGACCAGCTCTTCGACCACGCTGACGTTGGAGACTTCGAGGAAGCCCTGAGACAGGGTACCCAGCCCGTCCTGTCCAGGAACCCCTTCGATCGGATCTCCAGAAGCGGTTGTGACCTGGTAAAGGCTCCGGCCGATACCGGCCAGGCCGGCCGGATTGGCGAAGTTGACCAGCCGGATCTGCCCTACCTGCTGCGGATTCACATTGCCCGGCCGGAGAACAGAGACGATTCCATCTGCCCCGATGGTGATGTTGGTGGCATCGTTAGGGATGATGATCTCCGGTTCCAGGGGATAGCCGTCCGAATTGACGATGCGTCCCTGGCTATCCAGTTTGAAGGCTCCGGCCCGCGTGTAGACAATATCGCCGTTGGGATTGAGGATCTGGAAGAACCCGGCCCCGTCGATGGCCAGGTCGAGCTGGTTCTGGGTCTGTTGAAAATCGCCTTGCAGGAAGATCTTCTGCACGGCAGCGGTCCGGGTGCCGAGTCCCAACTGGATCCCGGTCGGGATCTCGGTCTGATTGGAAGAGGCCGCCCCAGCCTGGCGTAGCGTCTGGTAGAGCAGATCTTGAAAATCGGCTCGACTCCGTTTAAAGCCGGTGGTGTTGACATTGGCCAGGTTGTGGGCGATCACATCGACGTTGAGTTGCTGGGCAATCATCCCGGTGGCCGCGGTAAACAGGGCTCGTATCATCTGGGCTTCTCCTCAGGTTCTGGCAATATCATTCACCGCACGGGCCGTGGTCTCATCAAAGGCCCGCAAGACTTTCTGGTAGACTTCATAAGCACGGACAGTTTCGATGACCTCGCTCATCAGCCGGATCGGCTGGCTGTTGGCAAGCTCGATGGCTCCCTGGTGCACCACCAGGTCGGTCGGTTCCTCTTCCGGGAGAGGGGAGCGGGTACGGAAGAGGGCATCCCCCATCTTGACCAGGGGATAGGGTTGAGGGAAATCGACCAGCCTGAGGCGATCGACAAAGCGCTGATCGACCAGGACCCGCCCTTCTCTGTCAATGGTGACCTGACTCCCCCGGATCGCGATGGGACCCCGTTCCCCCTGGACCAGGAGTCCGTTTGGGGTCACCAGGAAACCCTCGCTGTTGATGGAGAAGGTTCCCTGCCGGGTATAGGCGGTTCCTCCCCCTGGCCCTTCTACCACGAAGAAGCCTCGCCCTTCTAAAGCCAGGTCGAGCGGATTCCCGGTCTGGCGGATCGGTCCCTGCGAGAAGTCGGTCTGGACCGTTAACAAGCGATTCTGCGGGCTATCGCGACCGAGAAGACGATCCAGAGAGGTGACCACCGGCTGGGGAGGCAGGGGGGAGACGGTTCCCCCTGCCTGCAGGGACGGAACCGGTCCCACCACTACCGGAAGAGGGAAGAGCTGGAAGATCGGCTTGTCCGCCTTGAAACCGGCTGTACCGATATTGGCCAGGTTGTTGGTAAGGATGGCCAGACGCTGCTCCTGCACCACACTCCCGGACAGGGCAGCATAGATCCCGTTGTACATTTCCCCTCCTTTTTCCTGCAGGCAGTGTTTTTGACGCTGGTTGTCAAAAATCTGACGATGTCTCTCTCCCCTCACCCCCTCTGGAGCGGTCAGATCATGATGACCAGGTCATGGGAGAAGAGACGAGTTGCATCAGATCAGGGGAACAAGGTTTTTGAGCATCTGTACTGATAGAGAGCAATTTTCGTGCCTAAAATGAAAGGGGGTCATCGTTCAAAACAGGCTTCCACAAAAAAGGGAGCATCCCCGATGGTAAAAGGGATCACCAGGGTTGGGCCTTTATGGACATGGGTGATGGTGTGGCCTTTGCCGTCGATGACCGTAGGGATGGAGGCCTGAAACCGGTACCCCTTGGCTTCCAGGGCGCGTCGGGCATCTCCACAGATCATGTTGCTCAACTCCCCTACCGCATCCCGTACCTCCTGGTTGATCTCGCAGAATTCCTCCCCCAGCATGTTGGTCACGATGGTCAGGATGGCCTTTTCTGAAAAGCTGACCGCAATGGAGCCGTTGACCGGGCCGGTCAGGCCGACGATCCCGGTGATATCCCCTTTGGAGATGTTGGTCTTCTTGAGGAAGGGCTTCTCCGGCTTGGGATCGGTGAAGGTCATCATCTTCAAGACGTTGACCACAGCGTTTAAGAAGGGATTGATGAAATCGACATTCATACCATCCTCCAGCTTCTCCAGCATCGAGCGTTGCACTACTGCCGGACAGGTTCGTGTAGCGCCTTTTCCACCACTTCGGCCAATTGCTGCAATCGGTAGGGCTTTTGCACAAAACCGCAGACCCCTTTTTCCAGGAGGTCCTGCACCGCCGTGTTGCAGTCGTATCCGGTAGAGAGGAGCACTTTGACCTGGGGATCCAGGGTGCGTAAGGCCTGCCAGCACTCCTTGCCCCCTAGATGAGGCATGACCAGATCGAGGATGACCAGATCGATGGTGTGTCCCCATTCCCGGTAATAGTCGATCGCCTCCTGGCCATCGGCGACGGTGATGACCTCGTACCCGAGCTGCTGGAGCATTTCACCGACGACCTCCCGGACCATGGCTTCATCATCTACCACCAGGATCCGGCCCTGGTTCTGAGAGGGGGAGGGGGAGGGGGAAGGCTGGGGGGAGAGGTATCCCTCTACGGCGAGAGGCAAATAGACTTTAAAGG
>RFHZ01000257.1 GCA_003696125.1 Nitrospinota bacterium | reverse complement strand
TTGCAGGAAAAATGGATTGCCGGTGCCGGTCTGGATGTGTTTGAGAAAGAACCCCTGGCAGAGAGTGCCTTACGTCACCTGGAGAACGTGGTTCTGACTTCACACCTGGCAGGGTATTCCGTCGAGGGGATGCAGGCGGCAGGCATGATGGCTGCTCAGAATGTGGTTACCGTCCTGGAAGGAGGCAAACCGGATCCCGCCTGTGTGGTGAACCCGGCGGTGTATGCCTGAAGGAGAATCTTGAGCCAAGGAGAAGCCCTTCCCTCGCCAGGGATCGCTCCCTTTGTCCTGCTCTTCTCGCCGGTCAGGGTACAGCAGGCAGGCTCGGGGAGAGGGCAGAAGCAGGGAGAAGAGGACAGGCTATTGCCGGGATTTCCGGCGAGAGGGAAGGGCAATGGTTCCACTTCCCACCACCGGCCTTTCCCCTCGCTGGTTTTCGATATAGAGATCACATTCCAGGAGGTTTTCCCCTTCCTGCTCATGCTTTTCCGTGATTATCCCCCGGCAGGTTATGGTGTCGCCAGAGCGTACGATTTCACGAAAGGAGACATCTAAACGCCGGATGAAGGCCCCTGGTGCCCAATCTGTAATCATCTGGGAGAGGAAAGCCAACAGGAGGTTTCCAGGGGCGATGATCGTGTCGAGTCCCAAACTGCGGGAGTAGGCTTCATCGGTGAATCGCCGGTCGGCAATCCTTACCACGCGGGCAAAAGCAGCGATCTGTTCCTTGGTCGGCGTGCGGGTAAGGGGGGGAATCTCATCGGCAATATCCACATCTTCAAAGAAGAGCTCTTTTCCCATCTTCTCAAACCTCCCGTCGTACCATCGATTGGCGTACCACCAGGACCGTCTCTCCCCGTTGATTCTCATACGAGGTTTCCCGTACGATAAAGACCAGGGGACCACTGCGGCCGGTCTTTTCATACACATCCACGATCTTGGTCTTGACCGTGATCGTATCTCCCGGTCGTATGGGACGGAAAAACTCACACCGTTGCCCGGCGTTGAAGGAGACCTTCCCAAACTGGACTTTAGGATCGGGAAGGGTCGCTTCCTCGGCCCGGAAGACGTCGTAAAAGATAGGGGGGGCTATGATCCCCTGGTACGGCCCCTGCTGCGCAGCCTCTTCGTCGATGTACAACGGGTTCAGATCCCCCACAGCCTCGGCAAACTCCCGGATATGCTCTCGAGTTACCGGAAAGGTTCCGAGACAGAACTCTTTACCCAGGACACTGCGATCAAATTCTACCACGGGTTCCCCTCCTCTCTGGCCGCTTCAGAAAGAGCAATGGCACGATAAGCACCCTTGTAAAGTTCCTCGACTAATTCCTCCATGCTGTGGACAGGATTTTGGAAGGCGGTCATGTAGGTGCCCACCGCACTGACGAAGTGCGCATCACTCCCCCCGGTACCGAAATAGTTGCGGGCACGCATAAGCGCTTCGGCCCGCTGATTTTCTTCTGGCTTATTTCCCCCATTCAGATGTTCGATGGCTTTGATTCCGCTGAAGTCCTGTCCACTATCGATATAGTCACAAAATCCGATGACCCGGCGACCGGGATGAGAAGGAATGGCGATCCCCCCTAAGGCCATCGTCTCTTTAATCAGCTCTTCCGCTCTGAGGTGGACATCAGAGAAATCAAAGCGCTGCAACAGTTTTTCATTGACACCGTACAGGAGGAAGTGCCCGCAGTCGGTTTCCGCTTCCATTCCGGTACCGATGAAGATTTCATACTGCCGGCCGAGCTTTTCATACTCTTTGGCCGGCCGGAAACTCCGGTGCTCGGTAAAGACGATTCCATCGAAGTGGTAGCGCCTGCGCAACCGGCTGATCCACTTCAGATAGGCTTCTGCCGTAGCCATTCCGTCATCAGAGATATCCGAATGAACATGGAGATCGATGATCATGTGCCTTGGTCCCTCTCTCTGTTGCCCGTTTCCTACCGTGTGTTACCCATGGAGGTTCTTGAGAAAAGCCTCCATAGCCTGCAGGGTTGCCTGCGGCTGTTCGGCGGGAAGCCAATGACCGGCCCGGTCGATGATAGCGAGCCGGGCATGGGGGATCTGCTTTTGCAGGTATTCAGCGTATTTCACCGGGGTGAGCAGATCATCCCTCCCGCATAATACCAGGGTAGGGAGTTGAATCTGGGAGAGCTTGTCCATGACATCAAAGGCATCACACGCCCGCATGTTGAAGTACTGGACCCGTACATCGGTGGAGGCCCGGAGTCGTTCGATCCGGTGGATGGTCTCCTCCGGGGTCTGGGGAGAGTAAGGAGTCCGATCAAAGGTAAGACGTGCTTTTCCTTCCATGGCCCTTTTCAGGGCATCCAAAATCTGGGGGGCAACCCGCAGTCTGGCTCCGGTTGAGATCAGCACAAGACCTCGCAGCCTGTCCGGATAGTGCAGGGCCACATCCAGGGCAATCGCCCCACCCATGGAGTGCCCAACGAGAACGAACGGGCGCAGCGACAGGCGCTCGGCAAACTTCCTGATCAGTTCTCTATAAGCGGGGATCGATTTGAGTCCTTCCCATCCCCCGGATCGGCCATGACCGGGCAGATCGATGGCCAGGGGGCTATGCTGAGAGGCTAAGGAGTCAAGATACGGTTGCCATAAGGTGGCATCCCCCGCTGCTCCATGGACAAAGAGGACTACCTCACCTTTGCCCAGATCCGGAATGACGTCGGGGAGGGTCGTCTGACCGGTGTGCAGGTAGTTGATGGGCAGATCGTCGATGTACACATACTTGGCTGGCATGTTGGTGCCTCCTGCTGCATGAATACGGTGCATGACGGCAAGGGAACATTATCGATCACGCTTTACCGTAGCAGATTTTGGCAGCAGGGTCAATAGGGGGCAAGGGTGGTAGAGAAAATCCGACACCTTCCCCCTCAGCTATACCGGAGTTTGGAGGGTATAAGGTTCAGATGATACCCCTTGGTGTAGCTGTTTTCCTACAAAGAGGGGTCGCAAGGGAAGAGGCAAGAGTATCTCAGATGGCTCGGAAGCAAGAAAAGAAGGGGATTACAGGAGATGAACCACCCGCCATGGAAGGTGCACCCTCTGGTATGGAAGTTGCTCGTTCTCTATAGAGGAACCACACTGCAGGTTCGAGGGCAGAGGGGGGATTAAAGAGGGGAAGCGACAAGGGAAGGGAGTGTATCCAGAGGTGGAAAGGGGGAAGAAAGGGTGAAAGACAAAAGGGACGGGCAGAAAAGCGGGAGACGTGGCTGGCTGGTCGGCGGCGTTCTCTTCCTCGTCTGGCTATCGACAGTGGTGGCAGAGCCGGCTGCCCTGCTGCCCGAGGTGGAGTTCTGCCTCGACTGTCACAGCGACCAGGAGTTAGACCTAACGCTACCCAGTGGGGAGAGGCTTTCCCTCTTCGTGGATGGAGAGAGCTTTGCTCGCTCCGTTCATGGAGAGAAACTGCACTGTGTGGATTGCCATAGCGACATTGCGGATTATCCCCATCCGGAGAGGGAATTTAAAGACCTGCGAGAGTTCACCCTGGCCTACTATGAGAGCTGCAAGGGGTGCCACTTTGATAACTACACCAGGACCCTGGATAGCGTCCACTACCTGGTGCTCTCCCAGGGAGACATCAACGCCCCCTTGTGCGTAGACTGCCACGGAGCCCATGATGTGGTGAGTCCAGACGTCCCCAGATCACGGATTTCCAGGACCTGTTCCCGTTGCCATCAGGCGATATACCAGCAATACGCCCGCAGTGTCCATGGAAAGGCTCTACTGGAAGGGGGAAACGGGGATGTCCCGGTGTGTACCGACTGCCACCGCTCCCATGCCATCGAAGATCCGCGGACAGCAACGTTTCATCTGAGAACCCCTGCCCTCTGTGCCGGATGTCATGCAGACAGGGAGCTGATGGCACGCTATGGGCTCTCGACCAATGTCCTGCAAACCTACCTGAGAGATTTTCATGGCATGACCGCCTCTCTGTACCAGAGAGAGCGGATTACGCCGAAGAACTTTACCGCTGTCTGTACCGATTGCCATGGTGTGCATAACATCTTACCGGTTCGGGACCCTCAATCTACCGTCATCAAGGCGAATCTGGTCAGGGTCTGCCAGAAGTGTCACCCAGAGGCGACGGAGAACTTTCCGGCTGCCTGGCTCTCCCATTATGATCCGAGCCCGCAGAGGGCTGCCCTCGTCTACTATGTGAAGCTCTTCTATCAGGTTTTTATCCCCTTTGTGGTCCTGGGCCTGGGACTCCAGATCCTGCTCCATATCTGGCGGGTGGTGGTGAATCGATAGAGAGGAGGAGAGAAATGAGGCGGGAGAAACACGGGTATGTGATCCGCTTCAGTGGGCGGCAGCGACTTGAGCATTTCCTGGTCATGGGACTCTTCTTCATCCTCGCCCTGACCGGCTTTCCTCAGAAGTTCTTCGAGGCTGGCTGGGCCCAGTGGCTCATCCTGCAGATAGGGGGTATCGACCGGGTACGTTGGGTGCACCTTTTCTCTGGAATCCTCTTTGCCCTTGTCGCCGTTGAACATCTGGGGCTCGTTTTGGCCTCGATAGTCGGAAAGAGGGTGGCTCCCAACATGATCCCTACGAAGAAAGATTTTCAGGATGCGATCATCATGTTGCGTTACTATCTAGGCATTTCAGAAGAACAGGCCCGGTTTGATCGGTACGACTATCGGCAGAAATTCGAGTACCTCGGCCTCGTTTTTGGGGGAATAGTCATGATCATCACCGGTTTTATCCTCTACTCCCCGACCTTCTTTACCCGTTTCCTTCCGGGACAGATCATCCCTGCCGCCAAGGTTGCCCACTCGAGTGAAGGACTCCTGGCCTTCCTGGTGGTGATCGTCTGGCATATCTATAATGCGCATCTCAATCCCGATGTTTTCCCTTTTGATGCGAGTATCTTTACCGGGAAGATCTCTCGAGAGCGCATGCAAAAAGAGCATCCCTTAGAGTACGCCCGCCTCCTGGAGCAAGAGAGCAAAGGGGATTATGAATCGCTCAAACAGTGAAACGAGAGGGTCATGAATCCGTTTCGTTTCCTCCGTCGGAGCCTGCACTGGCGTATCACCTTCCTGATCGGGACAGGTATGCTTGTCCTGGCCGCTGCCTTGCGCCTCTCCAGCCTCTGGGAGAGCAAGGAGATCTCTGCTCGCGTCCTCTCTGAACGCCAGGGCCTGGCCCGGGCCGTGGCTGATCACCTGGACTATGTGCTGCAGGCCAATTTGATCCTCCTGCAAAATGTTGCCCTGGAAGCCCGGGCAGGAATCGGGGAGGAGGATATTGCCCCGCTGAGGGCATCACTGCGCGAGGCCTTCCTCCGCTCTATTTTTACCGGGGGAATCTTCCTCCTGGACCAGACAGGGAAGCGGGTCTGGAGCGAACCACAGCGGTCCTTGTCACTACCAGAGCCGGGGAAGCTCCCTTTGATCCGGCAGGCCCTGGCCTCGGGAAAGCCGGAAGTCTCGAATCTGGTTCCTGGCGGAAGGAAGATCTATGCCGTGGTGCCGGTAAGAGATTGGCGGGGGAAGCTGGTCGGGGTAGTGGGGGGAGAATTGGATCCGGAGAGTTCTCGCTTCCGTTCCCTCCTGCACCCGCTTCGCCTCGGGGACACCACCTACCTGGAACTGGTAGATGGCCAGGGGATCGTGCTCGCTTCGACCCGTAAAGGACGTACCTTTCAGAAGAGTGATCACGGTCGTTTCTTAAGGCGCTTGATCCAGGAGAAGAGATCGGTGGTGGGAACCTGCCATAGTTGCCATGAGGAGGGGGGAGTCCCGGAGCGGGAGCGTGAGGTCATCGCCTTTGCTCCACTACGGGTTGCTCCCTGGGGAGTGAGCATCCGCCAGGCAGAGAAGGAGGCCCTGGCCTCTGTGCTGCTCATAAGACAGCGCCTCTTCCTCATCGGGACCCTGACCGTACTCCTGTCCCTTCTCTTTGCCTGGGGAGTGGCGAGGAGCGTTACCAGGCCTCTGGGAGTCTTGACACAAGCGGCCCAGCGTATCGCCCAGGGGAATCTTGATGAACCGATTCCCGCTTTGGGTGAGGATGAAATCGGCCGGCTGGCCTACACTTTTGACCAGATGCGCCTGGCCTTGCAGGACTCTTTGGCCACCATTGCCGAAGGGAAAAGGGATTTAGAGAAACGGGTGCAGGAACGGACACAAGAGCTGGAGAGGCTCTATCGGGAACTCCAAAGCAAGGAGGAGATACGAGGGGAGCTGTTGAAAAAGGTGATCACGGCTCAAGAAGAGGAGCGAAAGAGGATCGCTCGAGAACTGCACGATGAGACCAGCCAGGCCCTGGCCACCCTCCTGGTATCTCTGGAGACCGGTGTTGCCACTGCTCCAGACAGGCTGAAAGAGCACCTCTATCGCATGAAGGAGATGGTCGATAGAACCTTAGACAGTGTCCATCGCCTGATCTTTGATCTGCGTCCTTCCCTCCTGGACGATCTGGGGCTTTCCTCAGCCCTGCGATGGTCGGCAGAGCGCCATCTCGAGTCTCTGGGCATCGATCTCTCCTTTACCGTCACCGGTGTGGAGCGAAGACTCCCCCCGGAAGTGGAGACCACCCTGTTCCGGATCGGGCAGGAGGCCATCTCCAATATCGCCAGACACGCCGATGCGGAGAGTGTCAGGGTGGTGATCGCCTTCAACGAAAAAAGCGTCTGCCTCCAGATAGAAGATGATGGAAAAGGGTTCGAGCCGGAGCAGGTGGTACAGGCCGGTCAGGGAGGCCAGGGGTTAGGAATCCTGGGGATGCAGGAACGGGCAGCCCTCTTGGAGGGGAACCTCGTTATCCAGTCGGCACCGGGGAGAGGGACCCGGGTTCACGTAGAGGTCCCGCTAAGAGAGGGAAGAAAGGGAGGAGGGCTCTGATGCCGATCAAGCTGCTTATTGCCGATGATCATGCCCTCTTCCGGGAGGGGATCAAGGCCTTGCTCTCCGCCTATGATGACCTGGAGGTGGTGGGAGAGGCGGCGGACGGAAGAGAGGCGATCGAACGGGTGCAAACATGTCGGCCAGACATCGTGCTGATGGACATCGCCATGCCCGGTCTCGGAGGACTGGAAGCCACATTAGAACTCAAGAAGCGCTTTCCCGAACTCAAAATCCTGATCCTTACCCAATACGACAACCGTGAGTACCTGTACCGTTTCCTCAAAGCCGGTGTCTCTGGGTATGTATTAAAACGGGCGGCAGGAACCGAACTCGTTGCCGCCATCAGGGCGGTGGCCCAGGGAGGAACCTTCCTCCATCCCGATGTGGCCCCTGCGGTCGTTGAAGGGTATCTGGGCAGGGCTCCTTCCCCACCAGAAGACCCTTATGAGACCTTGACTGACCGGGAGAAACAGGTGTTGAAGCTGGTGGCCGAGGGGAAGACGAATAAGGAGATCGCCACCATCCTGGGTATCAGTGTAAAGACGGCCATGGGCCACCGGGCCCATCTGATGGAAAAGCTCGGCATCCATAATAGAGCCGAGCTGGTTAAGTTCGCCATACAACGACGTATCATTGCATAGAGGGAGGAGCCAAAAGGGGATCTTCCTCCCCCTTCAGTTTACTCTTCCACCGTATCCGGTTTGGTTAGCAGGCGGCTCACCAGCCTGTGGACAAGGGAGAAGAGCTCTTTAGCGGCAAAGCTCAAGAGCATGGCAAAACCGATGAAGGGCAGGAAGATCACATACAGTCCACCGATGAGCGGGGCGAACAGTGCCACCAGAAGAAGGGGAAGCCGAAGATAGGAGGCATGCTCTCCAGGGAGTACTCCTCCTGGTGGGGGAACGGTGACGATTTCCCAGCGAGAGATGTTCCAGTAATAACCTGCCTTAACCCTCTCTCCTCCATGATAACGAGTCATGATTTTCTCCTCCTTTCTCTCCGTTAGACTCTCTCCTCTAGCTCTCCTCTCTTTCCACTATCAGTATACGGTGGAAAAGGGGAGAGGCCTATCCGGCTGATACCGGAGAGGGGGAGGGGAAAATGCCCTGTTATAGGGGGAAAAATTCCCTAGGCAGAGATACTTTCTCCCAGAAGCGCCTGGATGGGGTTGAGTACAGCCCTGGTATGACGTATAGTAAGAGAAAACAAAAGCCGATCTCGATCATCGGGATACAACGAGGTAAGAAGAGGTAGAGGGATCATGAGTCAAATCGTCGTCTTAAATGCGGGTGGTCAGTACTGTCACCTGATCGCCCGGCGCATCCGGGACATGGGGGTCTATACAGAGATCAAGGAGATCGATACCCCCTGGGAAGCGCTGGCCGGAGTGCGAGGGATTATTATTTCAGGGGGCCCCCATAGCGTGTATGCCCCGGCGAGTCCCACCATGGATAGGCGGCTCTTCTCCCTGGGAGTCCCGATCCTGGGTATCTGCTATGGACACCAGTTGCTCGCCCAGGTGCTCGGGGGGAAGGTGACTCCTGGAGAGGTCAAGGAGTATGGGCTGGCGCATCTCGCCGTTCAGCAGCGGGAAACGATTTTGGAGGGATTAGATGCCTGTGAAACGGTGTGGATGAGCCATTCTGATGTGGTCGAGACCCCTCCCCCTGCCTTTAAGGTGCTGGCGTCTACTCCCGACTGTCCAGTGGCAGCCATGGCAAACCCCCAGGCCCGGATCTATGGCCTCCAATTCCACCCTGAGGTTGTCCATACCGTCTCCGGCCAGCAGATCCTCAGAAACTTCGTCTTCACCATCTGCCGGTGTCAGTCCGACTGGGACCCGAAGCAGACCATTCCTCGTCTCCTGGCCACCATCCGGGAGAAGGGGGAAAGGAAGAAGGTCTTCTTCCTGATCAGTGGCGGGGTCGATTCTACGGTCGCCTTTACCCTCTGCGTAAAGGCTCTGGGAGGGGATCGGGTGGTCGGGCTGTACGTGGATACCGGGTTTATGCGGCAAGGGGAAACAGAGATGTTGCAGGAGACCTTCCGGCGACTCGGTATCCTCGACAGTGTCCATATCCTCGATGCCAGTGCCGAATTTATCGCGGCCCTGCACGGGGTATATGAACCTGAGGAGAAACGGGTGCGGATCGGCCGCAAGTTCCTGGAGGTTCAGGAGAGGAGTCTTCAGCAGATCTACCAGCCGGGAGAAGAGTGGCTGGTGGGCCAGGGGACGATCTATCCGGATACCATAGAATCGGGAGGCAGTGCCCATGCCGCCGTCATCAAGACGCATCATAACCGGGTGGATATAGTCCAGGAACTCATGCAGCAGGGGAAGATCCTCGAGCCCCTGGTCGAGTTCTATAAGGATGAGGTGCGGGAGATCGGACTCCAGCTCGGACTCCCCCCGGCCATCGTCTGGAGACATCCCTTCCCCGGGCCAGGACTGGCCATCCGCTGTCTCTGTTCCCGGGAGGAGGCCCCTTTGCGTTTTCCTGCCGACCTCTCCTCCCTCTGTCAGACTTACGGGATGGAGGGGGCTCTCGCCCCCCTCAAGACCGTTGGAGTGCAGGGAGATTATCGCAGCTATACCGACCTGGTGCTGATCAGCGGGCAGGGCTCTCTGGAAAAACTCGAGGATGTTTCTACAGACATCACCAACACGATTCCGACGGTAAACCGGGTGGCGTACCTGGTGCAGGCACGACAGGGGAAACGGCTCAGGGATATGCGAGTTATCAGGGCCGAAGTCACCCGGGCACGGCTCGATCTTCTCCGGCAGGCAGACAGGATGGTGAACGAGTTTCTCCAGGAGCACGACTGGCAGTCGCGTATCTGGCAATGTCCGGTTGTCTTGCTTCCTCTACGCATAGAAGTCGGTGAATCGATCGCCCTGCGGCCGGTAAGCTCTCTGGACGGGATGACTGCCGAATATGCGAAGTTGCCCGGACCTCTTGTCATCCAGCTTGCTCACCGGTTGCTGACCCTGCCCGGCATCGATGCGGTCTTCTATGATGTCACCAACAAACCTCCGGCAACGATTGAGTGGGAGTAGACGCTTATGCAGTATATCGCCGATCTCCATCTCCATTCTCCTTTTTCCCGGGCCACCAGCAAGAAGGGGGACCTGGCCGGCCTGTTTGCCTGGGCCCGGATGAAGGGTATCCACGTGGTAGGAACCGGTGACTTCACTCATCCCCAGTGGTTAGCCCATCTCAAGGAACACCTGCAGCCGGCAGAGCCCGGTTTTTTCCGGCTTAAGAACGAAAACGTCCCGCCTGGACTCCCCGACACCTCTCCCGAAGCGATACCGGTCCGCTTCGTCCTTACCGTGGAGATCAGCACCATCTATAAGAAAGACCAGAAGGTCCGCAAGGTGCACCATGTCTTGTTCGTCCCGGATTTGGCATCGGTTGAACGACTCAATGCCCGGCTGGCCAGCATCGGGAACATCGAATCAGATGGTCGTCCTATTCTGGGGCTCGATTCTCGTGACCTGCTGGAAATCCTCCTGGAAACCACACCAGAGGGATTCCTGGTACCTGCCCATGTCTGGACCCCCTGGTTTTCGGTCTTGGGATCAAAATCCGGCTTCGACTCACTTGAGGAGTGCTTTGCCGATCTCACCGGGCATATCTTTGCCCTGGAGACCGGCCTCTCTTCAGATCCGGACATGAATCGTCTGGTCTCTGCTTTGGACCGGTTTACCCTGATCTCCAATTCTGATGCCCACTCACCGGCCAAACTGGGACGGGAAGCGAATCGCTTTGCCACCGGCTTCGACTTTTTCTCCCTGCGCGAGGCACTAAGAGAGCCGTCTAAAGGTTTTCTGGGGACCATCGAGTTCTTCCCGGAAGAGGGGAAGTACCACCTGGATGGCCACCGCAAGTGCCAGGTGTGCCTCGCGCCAGAAGAGACACGCCAGTATAACGGCCTCTGTCCGGTCTGTCAACGACCCCTCACCATCGGCGTGATGCACCGGGTGCGGGAGTTGGCCGACCGAGAAACTCCTTACTATCCAGAGGGAGACCCCGGCTTCCACTCTCTCATCCCCCTTCCCGAAGTGCTGGGAGAGATCATGCGTACCGGTCCGGAGAGTAAACGGGTTTTAAGCGAATATACCCGGGTGATCAACCTCTTTGGTTCCGAGTACAATGTGCTGCTGCAAACCCCCCTGGAAGACCTCTCGCAGCGATATTCTCCTCTGCTGGGAGAGGCGATCCGACGCATTCGAGCCGGAACGGTGCATCGAGTCCCTGGGTATGACGGGACCTTCGGAAAGATCACCGTCTTCGCCCCAGGAGAGCTGGATACCCTCCTGGGACAGATCAGCCTCTTCCCACAGGGCAAGACGGAAGCAGAGACGGTTCAATCTGCTGCCTCCTCCCTCCTCCCTCCTGCTAAACCTGCTCCTTTACCTTCTGGGGAAGCGGTACCCCAAGGCCGTCTGAATCCTGAACAGGCAGAAGCAGTCGCCAGCACTGCCCGCCATCTCCTCGTTTCTGCTGGACCCGGAACCGGGAAGACGTTTACCCTGATTGCCAGGCTGGTCCATCTCCTTGCTACCGGCCAGGTTTCTCCTGCCCGTGTGGTGGCCATCACCTTTACCAATCGAGCGGCCGAAGAGGTGCGAGAGCGACTGAGGCAGGCACTCGGTCCTCTGGCTCAAGAGGTGTTGGTCGGAACGTTCCACCATTTTTGCCTGCACTGGCTACGCAAAGAACAGCCTGACCTGGTCGTGGTGGGGGAAGAGGGCCGGCTGCTGGTATTGAAGAGCCGTTTCCCGGAACTCGACCAGAGTGCCCTCCGTGCCCTCAGTGAGGAGATTTCTGCCTATTTTCACCTGCTTTCTACAGGGGAAGAAGGGGAGCGGCGTGTGCCCTCCCCGGCTGTTCAACGCTACCTCGCCGCCCTGGAAGAAGAGCACGGAATCGATCTGGAAGCTGTCCTCCCCTTTTTCAGCCATCGCCTCTCCACAGAGCCGGCCTTTCGACAGGAGGTATGCCAGGCCATAGACTACGTGTTTGTCGATGAATTCCAGGATCTCAACGCCGCTCAATACCGCTTGGTGAAGACTCTGGCAGAAAAGGCCGGTGTGTTTGCCATTGGGGATCCCAATCAGGCGATTTACGGCTTTCGCGGAGCAGATCTTCGGTTCTTCTATCGCTTTGCCGAGGAGTGTGGAGCACAGACCCTGACCCTGACTCGTAATTACCGGTCTTCCCCGACTATTTTAGACGCAGCAACAGCCGTTATCAGCCATAACTCTCAACAAGGAGAGTCCATCCTGGTGCCGCAACGAAACCGATCCTCTCTGATCGAGCACTATCTGACTCCTACCCCCCAGGCAGAAGCAGAGCTGATTGTTCGCCGCATCGAGGAACTGGTAGGGGGAATCAGCCACTTTTCGATTGATAGTGGCCGTGGTGGTGAGGAGGAACCCAGGGAGAGGAGCTTTAAGGATATGGCCATCCTCTACCGTCTCTCCTTACAGGCCCAGGTGTTGGGTGAGACCCTGGAAAGACATGGCATCCCCTTTCAGGTGGTAGGGGTTACCCCCTTTTTTCTCACCCCGGCTATCAGGAGTGCGTACCACTGGATCCGGGCAGCGGTAGATCCTGCAGCCCCAGAACATCTCTTCTTGCTGGGAAGACTCCAGGGAATCGGTCCCGTTACCCTGCGCAAGATGGAACGGGAACTCCCTCTTCGCTATTCCGACTTCTTTCATGCTGCGGCCCAGATCGAGCTTCCCTCCAGGACGCGGGAGAAGCTCAGGGAACTGCAGGACCATCTCCGGTGTTTTCAGGAGAAGAGCGCCGTTCAGGGGATAGAAGTAGCCTTAGCTCCTGCCATGGCCTATCTGGGGATCGATACCGAGCAGGCAGGGGCACAACGATTGCTCCGGCTGGCCAGCGCTTTCGGGAAGGACCTCGTTGCGTTTGCCACCTATCTCGAACAGCAGGCGAGCGGTACCGTTTACGATGAGCGGATAGAAGCGGTAGCCTTGATGACTCTCCACGCCGCCAAGGGACTCGAATTCCCGGTGGTGTTTATCACCGGACTGGAAGAGGGGATCTTTCCTTGCCGTCTGCAGGGATTGTCGAGTGATCTGGCCGAAGAGAGGCGGCTCTTTTATGTCGGGATTACCCGGGCACAGGATAGGTTGATCCTCACCTCATCTGCCACCCGAACCCTGTTTGGTGTGACCACCCGTCGTCCCCCCTCCCGCTTTGTGGCAGAAATTCCTTCTCATCTCCTGCGCAAAACGGTGCTGCAGCGGGAGAGCGGTCCTCCTGCTCCTACGCAACTCTCCCTCTTCTCCTAATCAGGTCTGGTCCTGCAGTAAAATCCCGATAAAGGAATGTACCTGATCGGCGCCATGCTGCCGCAGGTCATCTGGAGAGACCGTATGGGCAATACCGACACTATAGATGCCCTGGGCACGAGCGATGGCCAGGTCTTTCAGATTTCCCACCACATAGAATGCCTGTGCGATAAACGAGGAGAGGGGGAGGGAGACGGTCTGGGCGAAAACGGTGAGATGGGGAAGCCCTTTGGGACCGGTCTCTTGACCGCATACCCGGGAGAAGAGCGAATCTAAACGGGTAGTGACCAGCTTCTGTTGCATCACCTCTTCCGACAGGTCAGTGGTACCAAAGAGGACGATCCCTCTGTTTCGGCAGAGCTGTAGCACCTCCCGTGCCGCTTCATATACCACCGGCCGATCCGCTGCCACCAGTTCCCAGAAGCGAGCAAGATCCTGGGAGAGAGAGGAGGTGGAGTGCCGGTGTTGTTGCAACACCAGGCGAAACCGCTCTTCCAGGGGGAGATGACCCGCTGTGTCGAACAGGCGCATGCTGACCTGAGGAGGGATGCCGTAGGTGCGTTGGAAGAAGCGGCCGAAGTTACGCTTCAGGAGGATACGCTGGTTGAAGATGGTGTGGTCCAGATCAAAGATGCCAAAGGGACGTGAAAAGATAGGATGCAAGTGAACTTCCCCCTGTCGATAGGTCCAGGTATTCCCAGAAAGAAAAAGCCCTTCAGCATCACTGCCAAAGGGCTAGACACGGGGCCGACGAGACTCGAACTCGCGACCTCCGGCG
>RFHZ01000256.1 GCA_003696125.1 Nitrospinota bacterium | reverse complement strand
TTCTCCGGCTGGCTCTGCGATCGCTTTGGACGGGTCATTCCTCTTGCCACCTACTACCTGCTGCGAGGTTTTTCTCTCTTCCTGGTTCCCTTTCTGGACAGCACCTCTCTGCTGTACGGGTTTGCCATCCTCTTTGGCCTCAACTACATCTCCACCGTCCCTCCCACCACCACCATCACCGCCAACACCTTTGGCGCCCGTTCCGTAGGAGAGCTATCCGGCTGGGTCTTCTTTTCCCATCAGATCGGCGCAGCCCTCGGTGCCACCTTAGGGGGATGGATGTTTGACTGGATGGGGAGTTACAGTGGGGCCTTTGTGTCGGCAGGAATCCTGGGGGTCATCGCTGCCGGTCTGACCCTGTTGATCAGAGATCAGCCGATCGCCCAGGTACGCGCTCCGGTGCCGGCTGCTTAAGAGACCGGCCGCGGCGTTCCCTCAAGAAACGCCGGGAAATCTTTGCAGAGGAGTAGAGACATTAAGGAGAGAGAGATATGTCCCCGTTATCCCCGTTTTCCTGTGATGCTCATGAAGTGGTGCATATCCACTATCGTGTCTTCTCCTCCCCGCTCGGCGACCTGTACCTGGTACGTTCAGAGCAGGGGGTGGTCATGGTGACCTGGCCGGGCAAAGCCTCTCGTCTCCTGCCGTGTCTCTCCTCGATGCGCGGTGTGGTGGTCGAGGAGGATGGGGCAGAACTGGAGGCCCTGTACAGCGAGCTGCAGGCCTATCTGGCCGGTGAACGGGAGGAGCTTGTGTGGCCGATCGATGACCGGTTGATGCGAGGAGATCTCCAGCAGCAGGTCCTTCGCCTGATATCCGGGATCCCCCGTGGTGCGGTGATGAGCTACCGGGGAGTGGCCGAGGCGCTGGGACGCCCCCAGGCCGTGCGGGCGGTGGCGCAGGCCCTGGGCAAAAACCCGCTGGCCATCGTCATCCCCTGCCACCGGATCATCGGGAGTGATGGCAGCCTCACCGGGTATGCAGGCGGATTGGAGAGGAAGTCTACCCTGCTGGCGCTGGAGGGTATTCCCCTGCAGACCAGGGGGAAGAAGATCTACATCGATCGACAGCAGATGCATGTGGGGTGGTGGAACAGTCGCCGGTATTGCCGGCCGGACTGCCCCTCTCTCCCGCAGAATCCGCCGGGCAATACGCTCCTCCTCTCCCGGCAGCTCGATCCTGCCCGGCTGGGTTTCACTCCCTGTCCTGTCTGCCATCCGGAAAGTGCCTCTTAAGTCGAGTTTTGGCTTCCGATTTTCCGGTTGACGTACACCGGCTGCTTGCCCATAATAGCGGAGAAAGGACTCATCTAGAAGGGATTCATTCCTGTGGTGGAGGAGACGTCATGAGCCGACCGTTGATCATCGATCTACACCTCGATCTGGCCTGGGATGCCCTCTTCTGGAACAGGGATCTCACCCGTACCGCACACGAAGTGCGACAGCAAGAGGCGAGTGAGCCTCCCCTGTTCGCCGACGGGTACAACACCGGTCTCTGTACCGTCACCTTCCCGGAACTGCGACGCGGTAATGTGGGCATCATCCTCAGCTCGATCATGTCCCGCATCGATTCGCGACGCGGTCTACTCCGGGATGGGATGCGTACCCAGGAGCAGACCATGGCCATAGGCCGGGGCCACCTCGCCTACTACCAGGCCATGGCCAGGCGGGGGGAGATCAAACCGGTTCGTTCCCTGGCCGATCTGGAGGAAGCAGTGGAAGTGTGGAAAAACCCTACCGACACCACACCGATCTACCACATCCTCTCCATGGAGAGTGCAGACCCGATCGCCGATCCTGATGACGTGGAGTTCTGGTGGAATGCCGGCTTGCGGGTCGTGGGACCGGCACACTTCGGGCACAACACCTACATTCATGGTACCGGAACAGAGGGGGGACTCAAACCCCCAGCTAAAGCCCTTTACAAGGCGATGCGCGAGGTGGGTATGATCCTCGACATCACCCACATGGCCGACCAGGCGGTATGGGAGTCCTTTGCCCTTTGGGATGGACCGATCATGGCTTCCCACTGCGTCTGTCGTGCCCTGATCAGAGGGCAACGCCACCTCACCGATGACATGATCAAGGAGTTGATTGCCCGCGACGGGATCATCGGCCTGGTCTTCTGCCAGTGGTTCATCGATCCCGACATCGAGTGGGAAAACCGGCCCGATTTGAAGAACTATACGCCCCGGTACGGCATGGAGGGACTCCTCCCCCATATCGAACATATCGGGAATCTGGCCGGGGGTTCGCTAAAGAACATCGCCATCGGTACAGACATGGATGGCGGGTTTGGTGCCGAGCTGACCCCGATCGATGTCGATACCATCGCTGACCTGCAAAACTTCGGAACGGTCCTGAAGGAGGCGGGCTACACGGATCAGGAGATCAATGACATCCTCAGCGGCAATGCGCTGCGCTTCTTCCGGCAGGCATGGAAACAGGAGAACTAAAGGAGAAAGGAGTGTCTATGTTGCAAGGGAAAGTGGCTCTGATCACAGGAGGAGGAACCGGTATCGGACGTGCCTCTGCCCTGGCCCTGGCAGGGAAAGGGGCCAGCATCGCCATCAACTATTCCCGCTCCCAGGCAGAAGCGGAGAAGACGGCCGAAGATGTGCGGGCTTTAGGTCCCTCTGCCATCACCATTCAGGCAGACGTTTCCCAGGATGCCGCGGTGCGGGCCATGGTGCAAAAGACAGTAGAACAACTGGGACGCATCGATATCCTCGTCAACAATGCCGGATTCACGAAACGCATCGATCATCGTGACCTGGAAGGGGTGAGCGAAGAGGTCTGGGATCGAACCATGGCCGTCAATCTCAAAGGGGTCTTCTTCTGCTGTCGAGCCGTTGTTCCTTACATGAGACAACAGGGGAACGGTACCATCATCAACATCGCCTCTGTGGCCGGAGTCAGTGGTACCGGGAGCTCTATCCCCTATGCCGCCTCTAAAGGAGGAGTGATTACCCTGACCAAATCCCTGGCCCGCGTGCTGGCGCCAGAGATCCGGGTCAACGCCATAGCCCCCGGTCTGGTAGAAACCCGCTGGATCCAGGAATGGGCCGATGTGGACCAGGTACGAGAGCAGGCCATCCGGGAGACGCGTATGGGACGGATCTTAACCCCAGAGGATGTGGCCGAGGTAGTCCTCTTTCTGGCTACCCAGGCCTCCATGATTACCGGGCAGACCATCCTGATCGACGGGGGACGAACGATTTAAGTCTCCTCCTGTCCAGCCTGCTCTTACTCCCCCCTCTTGCTCGGGGAATATTTAGCCGAGCTGCTCTTGTTCTTGGAGTGATTTCCCAAATCGAGGTGGCTCATAGGGCAGGAGAAAGGGGAGGGGAGCATGAGACCCGCATGGCTGATCATCCTTCATGTCTGTATCTTACTCCTGGGTGGGAGCGTTTACGGTTCTGCCCAGACGATCAGCGGTACGGTCCACAAGGCTGGTAGCGGAGAGCGGTTGCCCTGGGTGGCCGTCTGGGTCGAACCGCTGGACAGCCACCCCCCTTTCTCTCCTCCCGCCGAACCGGCCGTGATGGAACAGCGCCATATCGCCTTTGTCCCCCCTCTCCTCCCTATCCTGGTAGGGACACGCGTCCTCTTCCCCAATCATGATACGGTCTACCACAACATCTACTCCCTCTCCCGGCCCAAGCAGTTCAACCTGGGACTCTATAAACCGGGAGAGGAGAAGTCGGTGGTTTTTGATAAACCAGGGGTGATCAAGGTCTTTTGCAACATCCACGACAGCATGCAAGCCATCATCCTCGTCTTAGAGACCCCCTACTTTACGGTGACCGATCCCCAGGGAAACTACACCCTTTCCGGCTTTCCCCCCGGCACCTACCTGCTGCGCACCTGGCATAAGACCCTACGAGGGAGCCCGCGCCGTGTCGAGATAGGGAAGGGGCAGAAGCAGAGAATAGATCTCCTGCTCTCAGATCAGGAGCAATAAACCACAGGAAACACCCTATGATTCGCTTCCGTCTTCAGACCAAGCTCTTCCTCCTGGTCTCTGCCCTCGTTCTGGTCCTCATCCTCTCCACCCTTCTCGTGGTCAACCTCTGGGTAACCCGCCAGATGTACCGCAATGTGGAGAGCGATCTGCAAGGGGCCCAGTCTGTTTTCGCCGAGTTCCAACGTACCCGCTATGCGAGCCTCCTCGCCATCTGCCGCCTTTTGGGCAAGGACTTTGCCCTTCGCACCGCGGTGGCGACTTACGATCCCGGGACCGTCCTCTCCGCGGCCATGACCTTCCAGGCCCGGGTCAACAGCCAGCTCTTCCTGATCACCGATGCCGCAGGCAGAGTGCTGGCCCGGACCGACAGACCAGAGATAGCTGGCGAAGACGTCTCTGGTCTCCCAGCCATCCGCGCTGCTCTTCAGGGAAAGGAATCGACCACGAACTGGGTATTGATGGAGACCCTCTACCAGGTGGCTACCGTACCCCTGAAGGCCGGCTCGGACATTCTTGGCACGCTCAGTATCGGCTTTCTGATCGACGATGCGGTCACCAGAGAGTTAAAGAAAGCGACACGGAGTGAGATCACCTTCCTGACCTTCAGCCGGGCCGTTGCTTCCACCTGGCAGGAGCAGGGAAAAAGGACCCTGGCTCACCTTCTCCTCTCAGGACAGCCCCAGGGGGAAAAGGGAGAAGAGCTGCGCCTGATCACGGTACATGGTGAAGACTATCTCTCGCTTATCGCCCCTATCCGGGGGAGCAGGAACGAACCGCTAGGGTTGTACGTGCTTCAGCGGTCTGTGGATGAAGCCCTGGGATTCCTCCGCACCCTCCAGAAGGCCCTCATCCTGATCGGTGCCAGCGGCGTGGGCATTGCCCTCATCATCAGCTTTGTCATGGCGCGGAGCATTACCGCCCCGGTGCAGAAACTGGTTGCCGGCACCACCGCGGTCAGCGCCGGAAACTACGATCTCCGTATCGTGGTCAGGTCGCAGGACGAAATCGGGATCCTGGCCGACTCCTATAACCGGATGGCGCAGGCTTTGCAGGAGAAGACAGAGGCACTGCAGGCCGCCTATGAGGATCTCCGGCAGAAGAATGTGGAGCTGGAGTCCACACTGCAAAAGGTCCGGCTGCTCGAGAACATCAAGACCCATCTGGGGAAGTTCGTACCGGAAGCGGTGAAACGGATCATCGAGACCACTCCGGAGGCTCCTGATCTGGAAAAGCACGATAGGGACGTCTCTGTCCTCTTCCTCGACATCGCCGGGTACACGCACCTCAGCGAGACCATCGATCTGGAAAAGGTGAACTATCTGGTCGAGCACTACTTCTCCAGCTTCCTGGATGATATCTATCGCCATAACGGTGACATCAACGAAACGGCCGGAGACGGGCTGATGATCATCTTTCAGGATGGCGATAGGAGACGGCACGCCCTCAATGCGGTCCAGACCGCCGTGGCCATCCAGCAAAAGGTGGCCTCCATTAACCAGAGCCTGCAGGGGAGATATCAGCCGCTCCTCGTCAACATCGGGATCAACTCCGGCAGTGCTGCGGTCGGCTCTACCCGCTTTGAAGGGATCACCGGCACCCGCTGGACCTTTACCGCTTCTGGACCGGTCACCAACATCGCCGCCCGCCTGGGTGAGCTGGCCACACAGGGAGAGATCCTGATCGGAGAGGAGACGGCAAGACGGGTGCAGGGGGTCGTCCCGGTACGGGAAATCGGCAAGCACCATCTCAAGAATGTGAGTGAGCCGGTCACGGTGTATCGCGTCGAGGTCGCCGTCTCTGCCCAGCCCTTGCGGTGAAAAAGGAGGTTGGAGGAGAGAAGGCTTTATGGTATAATGAGGAATCCTGCCGGCCATCTCCGGCAGAGATGTCAGGTAAGAAGCATGAATACCCAAAAAGGAGGGCTACTTATGCAGGTCGAGATCGTTTACTGTGCAGCGTGAAACTACACTCCTCAGGCAGTTGCCCTGAGCAAAGATATCCTGGAAACGTTTGGGCAGGCGCTCACCTCCCTGACCCTGGTACCGTCGTCAGGAGGACGCTTCGAAATCAGCCTGAACAAGGAACTGGTCTACTCCAAGCTGGAAACAGGCCAGTTTCCTGAACACAAAGAGATCATCGACAAGATCCGCGAACGGCTCTAAACGAGCATGCCCCCTCGGCAGGCTGGTCTACCAGCGAGTCTGAGGCGGTCCCCCTTACGAGGAGGGAAAGTCCGGGATGCGGTTCGGGCTTTCCCTCGGCCGGAGGGGTGACCTGGGTCTCCCCTTACACAGCCAGCTTCTCCTGCACGCGTTGCATCACTTCCGCCAGGGAGTTCTTCGCTTCCGGGATATGGGAAGTCACCTTCCAGAAGAGGGGGAGGAAATGGTCCCAGGAGTCGAGGATGGTCTGTGCCCACGGGCTCCTGGTCAGTTGCACGTGCCTGGTGATCAGGCAGCGCAACATCTGCTGATCGGCCTCGCTCTGCACCCGCTCGATTCCTACCATCTCCGGATTGTAGCGCCGCGGGAAGTGGTCATGTTCATCCAGGACATAGGCGAGACCATTGGACATGCCGGCCCCAAAGTTCTTCCCTGTCTCACCCAGAATCACCACCACCCCACCGGTCATATACTCACACCCATGATCACCAATCCCCTCTACGACCGCCACGGCCCCGCTGTTACGCACGCAGAAGCGTTCTCCTGCCCGTCCGGCTGCAAACAGGCTTCCACCTGTCGCCCCATACAAGACCGTATTGCCCATGATGACATTGGTATGCCAGGCAAAGCGAGATTCGGGAGGCGGGGTGAGGATGATCTCGCCTCCTCCCATCCCCTTCCCGACATAGTCGTTCGCCTCGCCGACCAGGGAAAGACGCATCCCTTCCACGCAAAAGGCACCGAAACTCTGCCCGGCACTTCCCCGGAAGCGGAGATCCACGGTCCCTGCCGGCAGTCCTGCCCTCCCGTATTTCTGGGCGATGGCCCCGGCCAGGGTGGCGCCCACCGTTCGATCCGTATTACGGATCGCATAGCGTAGCTTTACCGGCCGGCCCTCGTTCAAGGCCGGTTGCGCATCGGCAAGGATCCGCTGGTTCAGGGTAAGCTTTTCCGGTCGATCGTTACGAGGGAGATTTCTACGCCGTGGCCTCGTGTTCTCTGGGTCAGGATCGGCCAGGATGGCGCCCAGATCCAGGGTACTCATCTTATGGTGACCGGGGAGGGTCGGACCGGTGTAGCGGAGAAACTCGGTACGGCCGATCAGCTCATCCAGACTCCGCACCCCCAGGCTGGCCAGGATTTCCCGTACCTCCCGGGCCACACAGGTCAAAAAGTGGATCACCATCTCCGGTGTGCCGGCATACCGGGCCCGGAGCTCTTCCTTCTGGGTAGCTACACCGACCGGGCAGGTGTTGAGGTGGCATTGACGCGCCATGACACAGCCGGTTGCCACTAACGGAGCGGTACCAAACCCGTACTCTTCGGCTCCCAGGATAGCTGCAACCACCACATCGCGTCCCGTCTTCAACCCCCCATCCACCCGCAGGGTGACCCGTCCACGCAGATCGTTAAGGACCAGCACCTGCTGCGTTTCACTGAGGCCCAGCTCCCAGGGGACCCCGGCATTCTTGATCGAACTGATCGGGGAGGCACCGGTACCGCCGTCATGCCCGCTGATCAGGATAACATCGGCGTATCCCTTGGCCACACCGGCGGCAATGGTCCCCACCCCCGCCTCGGCCACCAGTTTGACACAGATCCTGGCCCGGGGATTGACCTGCTTCAGGTCGTAGATCAACTGGGAGAGGTCCTCGATGCTGTAGATATCGTGATGCGGAGGGGGAGAGATCAAGGGAACCCCGGGCACCGAGTGTCGGATACGGGCGATATGAGGCGCAACCTTGTGTCCGGGGAGCTGTCCCCCTTCTCCCGGCTTTGACCCCTGTGCCATCTTGATCTCCAGCTCTTCTGCCCAGGTCAGGTACTCTGGGGTCACGCCAAAGCGACCAGAAGCGA